>DATIUR010000219.1:0-11723 GCA_035466675.1 Anaeromyxobacteraceae bacterium
GAAGCGGAAGAGGGTGCGGTCGTCCATCCTGGTGAAGTCGACGATCTTGCCGGGGTTGAGCCGGCCGTGCGGGTCGAAGGCCGCCTTCAGCTCGCCGAAGGCCGCCATCAGCCGCTCGCCGAACATGGCCGGGTTGAACTCGGAGCGCACCAGCCCGTCGCCGTGCTCGCCCGAGTGCGAGCCCTTGTACTCCCGCACGATGGCGAAGGCCTCCTCGGCGATGGCCCGCATCTTCCGGACGTCCAGCTCCTGCTTCAAGTTCAGGACGGGGCGGACGTGCAGGCACCCCTCGGAGGCGTGGGCGTACCAGGTGCCCCGGGTGCCGTGGCGCTCGAACAGGGCCGTGAGACGCTCGGTGTAGTCGGGGAGGTGCGGCAGCGGCACCGCGCAGTCCTCGATGAAGGAGACCGGCTTCGCCTCCCCCTTCATCGACATCATGATGTTGAGCCCCGCCTTGCGCACTTCCCAGATCTGCGACTGGAAGGCGGGGTCGAGCGCCTCGACCACGGCGCCCGGGAGCCCCAGATCGCCCATCCGCTCCTCGAGCCGCCGCAGGCTCGCGATCTCCGCGTCCCGGTCGTCGCCGGCGAACTCCACGAACAGGAGCGCCTCCGGCTCGCCGCGGACGAAGCGGTCCATGATGGCGCGGAACATCGGGATCTCGCGGCCCAGCTCGATCATGTTGCGATCGACCAGCTCCACCGCGGACGGCCGGAGCGCCACGATCGCCCCGGTGGACTCCATGGCCTTGCGGAAGGTGGGGAAGTGGCAGACGCCCAGCACCTTGTGGCGCGGCAGGGGCTGGAGCGACAGCTCCACCCGGCGGAAGAGGGCCAGCGTCCCCTCCGAGCCCACCAGCAGCCTGGCCAGGTTGGGCCGGGCCACCCCGAGCTGATCGAGGTTGTAGCCGCTCACGCGCCGCTGGATGCGCGGGAAGCGCGCCGCGATCTCGTCCGCCTCGCGGCGGTGTATGGCCATCACCGCGTCGACCAGGGCCCGCGGGGCGCCCTCCCCTCCCTCGTCCATGCGCGCCAGGGTCCCGTCGGCCAGCACGGCGTCGATGGCGCGCACGTTGTGGACCATGTTGCCGTAGCGCAGCGAGCGCGTGCCGCAGCTGTTGTTCCCGGCCATGCCGCCGATGGTCGCCATGGCGGAGGTGGAGACGTCCACCGGGAAGAAGAGGCCGGCGGGCTTGAGCCGGGCGTTGAGCTGGTCGAGGACGAGGCCCGGCTGGACGACCGCGGTGCGGGCCTCCGCGTCCACGGAGAGGACGCCGGTCAGGTACTTGCTCGTGTCGAGCACCAGGGCCTCGCCCACCGTCTGGCCGCACTGCGAGGTCGCCCCGCCCCGCGCCAGGATGGGCACCTTCTCGTCGGCCGCCACCTGGACGGCCACCACCAGGTCCTCCTCGTCGCGCGGGACGGCCACGCCGATCGGCTCCACCTGGTAGATGGACGCGTCGGTGGCGTAGCGCCCGCGCGAGAAGGCGTCGAACAGCACCTCGCCCTTGAGCTCGCGCCGCAGGCGGGCGGCGAGCCGCGGGTCTCCCACCCGCCCCCGGGAGCCTCCGGTGCCGTTCGGGACGCCCATCCGCTATCCGTCCCCGGCGGACCGATCCTCCGGCCGCCCTGCCGCGAGGAGCCGCTCGGCCCGGCTCGTGTTGAAGACGCCGCACGAGCAGAAGCGGGCCAGGTAGGCGGCGGCCTCGGCGGGCGTGCGCCGGTTCTCCCGCACCCAGTCGAGCATCTTGCGGGCGAAGGCCGCCGAGACCATCCCGTGCCCGCACATGGTGGAGAGCTCGAGCGTCCGCGCGTCGGGCAGGCGCTCGCTGCGCCCGCTGAAGCCGATGGAGTACTCGACGCTGTGGCGCCTGAGGCCGGCCTCCCGGCAGCAGCGATGGGCCGCGTCCATGGGCGCCGCGATGTTGATCGAGACGCCCAGGTCCGCCCGGGCCAGCGCCTCGACGAAGGCGCGGAGCTTCTCGTAGGAGTCGAAGACCGCGGCCACCGTGGACGGCCCGTCGATGCCCCTCAGGACGGTCTCCGGATCGGGCCGGTGCTTCCGCCCCCAGTGGCTCCGGGGATCGAGGTGGCCCTCCGGCCGGAGCCAGCCGCCGTGCGTGGCGTCGCCGATGTTGACCGGGTCGTGCTTCAGGGCGAGCTCCAGGAACGCGCGGTACTTGCCCACCAGGTCGTCGTCGTTCAGGCCCTTCGCCGCCATGGCGAAGACCACGTAGTCGTCGGTGACGGGCCTCGGCTCGGCCGCCGGCTCCCGCGCGTAGTGGTCGCTGAACCGGTGCAGGGTGTTGGTCATGGCGTGCCTCCCGCCGCCGCCGGCTGCGGCGCCGCCGCGGGCCGGCCGGGGGCCTTCGCGCCCGGGACCGTGACGCGGCCGAGCCCCAGGTTGGTCTTCCCGCGGTAGGCGGGTACCCCTTCCCGCTCGAGGAGCGCCCGCAGCGGGTCGGCGCCCTCCGCGTCGCAGCGCGTCGAGACGCCGACCACGACCACCGTGTCGAGCCGGGGCGTCACCTCGCGGATGCAGGCCAGCACCGCCGGCACGCGGGCGATGGGGACCTTGATCTCGACGATGGCCGACAGGACCTTCTCGGCCAGGATGTCGGCGCGGAGGGTCCCGCGCGCCACGTCGTCCATGAGGGTCGTCACCGGGTTCATGGGCTCGAAGGCGACCGGCAGGGCGGCGAGCGCGGTCGTCATGCGCTGGATGTCGTGGAAGCGCGCCCCGACCCCCGGCCGGCCGAACTCGATGACGAAGCCGGCCTCGCCGGCGTTCACGCGGCCGGTGACGTCGTTCGTCTTCACCTCGGCGGTGCCCCGGCCGTGGATGCCGGTCGCCTCGTGCGGCACCTGCGGGTCCGAGAAGGCCCGCCGGACGATGCGCGGCCAGGCCAGCTCCTCCGGGGTGAGGGCGTCGGTCGGGCACACGTCCGGCTCCGGGTCGAAGCGGAACCGGAGGGCCTTGGCCACGCGCCGGACCGCGCGGACGAAGGTGGGGTTGAGGCGCTCCTTCGACATGCCCCGGTAGCAGGTGAAGCACTCGACGCAGGCGTCGGCGTCGACGACGGCGCGGCCCTGGGCCGGGGAGATGGCGATCGCGCCCATGGGGCAGACGGGCACGCAGTTCGCGCAGGCCACGCACTTTCGGGGATCGATCCGCATCGGTGTTCGTTCCTCCTTGCGCCCCGGCCGCCCTCCTCCGGCGGAGCCTCCGTCAGCCGAGCTTCTGCCGCGCTCCGTCCGGACGGTGCTTCCCGTGCGAAGGTCCCTTCTCCTCGGCGGCGGCCGCGGCGAGGAGCGATTCGTACTTGTGCTCGAGGTGCAGCCGGAGCAGCTCCCGCAGGCGGGCCCCGTCCCTCCGCGAGAGGGCCTCGAGGATCTCGCCGTGCTCGTTGACCGCCTCCTCCCATCGCTCGCGCGAGAGGTTGGCCATGTAGCGCGCCGGCCGGATCCGGCCGCGCAGCGTCTCGTACAGCATCGAGAGCACGCGGTTGTCCGCGGCGGCGATGATGGCCTCGTGGATGGCCTGGTTGGTCCGGAAGTAGGCGGCGCGATCCCGCCGCGCGTAGTGGGCCAGCATCTCGTGGTGCAGGGCCCGGATCTCGTCCAGGGCGTCGGCGGTGACGTTCTGGCAGGCGAGCTCGCCGGCCAGCCCCTCCAGCGCCGCCATCACGTGGAAGAGGTCGCCCAGGTCCTTGCGGGTGTGCCTCGCCACGCGGGCGCCGCGGTTGGGGAGGAGCTCCAGGAGCCCCTCGGTGGCGAGCACCTTGAGCGCCTCGCGCAGCGGGGTCCGGGAGATGCCGAACAGCTCGCACAGGTGCTTCTCCGAGATCTTGCTCCCGGGCTCGAGGTGCCCCTCCGTGATCATGTCCCGGATCCGGGTCACGGCCTCGTTGTGAAGCGAGCCCTTGACGATCTTCATCTTGCCGTTTCCTCGACGCTCCCGCGCGCTCCTGCCGCGGCGCACGCTAGCACACCGGCCGTGACAATCTCCACCACCGGAATTCTGAATTCAGAATATAACCATGGTATCGCACACTTCCATGTTTCGTGCTTTCGCGCCATTGCAGCCGGGCGGTTTGTATGCAGAATGCAGATCGCCACGAAAGCCAGGGAGGGCGCAGCGCCATGCCGAGCGGCCGACACTTCCTCCAGATCCCCGGACCGAGCAACGTCCCCGACCGCGTCCTCCGGGCGCTGGCCCGCCCGACGATCGATCACCGCGGCCCGGACTTCGCCCGGATGATGGGCGAGATCGCCGACGGGCTGCGCCCCGTGTTCGGGACCGCCGGGCCCGTCGTCATCTTCCCCTCCTCCGGCACCGGCGCCTGGGAGGCGGCCCTCGTCAACACCCTGAAGCCCGGCGACCGGGTCCTGGCCTTCGAGACCGGCCACTTCGCCGTGCTGTGGGCGCGGATGGCGGAGCGGCTCGGCCTCGCGGTCGATCTCGTCCCGGGCGACTGGCGCCGCGGCGTCGACCCGGCCCTGCTCGAGGCGAAGCTCCGCGAGGATCGCGCCGGCACGATCCGGGCGGTCCTGGTGGTCCACAACGAGACCTCGACCGGGGCGACGAGCCGGATCCCGCTCCTCCGCCAGGCCATCGACCGCGCCGGCCACGGCGCCCTCTTCCTGGTGGACACCATCTCGTCGCTCGGGTCGATCGACTACCGCCACGACGAGTGGGGCGTCGACGTCACCGTCTGCTGCTCGCAGAAGGGCCTCATGCTCCCGCCCGGGCTCGGCTTCAACGCGCTCGGGAAGAAGGCCGTCGCCGCCGCGAAGGAGGGCGGGATGCGCCGGTCCTACTGGGACTGGGAGGAGATGCTGAAGAACGCCGAGAAGGGGTTCTTCCCCTACACGCCCGCCACCAACCTCCTCTACGGGCTCCGCGAGTCGCTCGCCATGCTGCGCGAGGAAGGCCTGCCGAACGTGTTCGCCCGCCACGCCCGGCATGCCGAGGCGACGCGGCGGGCCGTGCGGGCCTGGGGCCTCGAGATCCTGTGCGCCGTGCCGGAGGAGCACTCGAACGTGCTCACCGCCGTGATGATGCCCGGGGGCAAGGGCGCCGACGCCTTCCGGGCGGCGGTGCTGGAGCGGTTCGACATGTCGCTCGGCACCGGCCTGTCGAAGGTGGCGGACGGGATCTTCCGCATCGGCCACCTGGGCGACTTCAACGACCTGATGCTGATCGGCACGCTCGCCGGCGTCGAGATGGGGCTCTCGGTCGCGGGGGTGCCGCACCGGGCCGGAGGGACGCAGGAGGCGATGGCGTACCTCGCCTCGAACCCGCTCCGGGCGGGGCCGGCCGCGCCGAAGGGCTGAACGGGGGACGAGCCGCAGGCGGACGATCCGGGGTCCACACCGCAGCAGGCGAGCAGGAGGAGTCGACCATGGCGAAGATGAGGACCGTCGAGGCGGCCATCCACGTGATGCGGAAGGAGGGGGTGCGGGACTGCTTCGGCGTCCCCGGCTCCGCCATCAACCCCCTCTACGCGGCCATGAAGAAGGTGGGCGGGCTGCGCCACGTCCTCGCCCGCCACGTCGAGGCCGCCTCCCACATGGCGGAGGGGTACACCCGGGCCAGGGCCGGGAACATCGGCGTGTGCATCGGCACCTCCGGACCCGCCGGGACGGACATGATCACCGGGCTCTACTCCGCCGCGGCGGACTCGATCCCCATCCTGTGCATCACCGGGCAGGCCCCCCGCGCCCGCCTGCACCAGGAGGACTTCCAGGCGGTGGACATCGAGTCCATCGCCCGGCCGGTGGCCAAGTGGGCCTGCACCGTCCGCGAGCCGGGACAGGTGCCCCGCGCCTTCCAGCAGGCCTTCCACCTCATGCGGTCCGGGCGGCCCGGTCCGGTCCTCGTCGATCTCCCCTTCGACGTGCAGATGGCCGAGATCGAGTTCGACGTGGAGACCTACGAGCCGCTCCCCGTCTACAAGCCCGCCGCCACGCGGGCCCAGATCGAGAAGGCGCTCGGGATGATGGGCGAGGCGGCCCGGCCGCTCATCGTCGCGGGCGGCGGCATCATCAACGCCGACGCCTCGGCGAGGCTGGTGGAGCTGGCGGAGATCACCGGCGTCCCGGTCGTCCCCACGCTCATGGGCTGGGGCTCGATCCCGGACGACCACCCGCTCATGGCCGGCATGGTGGGGCTCCAGACCTCCCACCGCTACGGCAACGCCACCCTGCTCGCCTCCGACTTCGTGCTCGGCATCGGGAACCGGTGGGCCAACCGGCACACCGGCTCGGTCGGCGTCTACACCAAGGGGCGCAGGTTCGTGCACGTGGACGTCGAGCCGACCCAGCTCGGCCGGATCTTCACGCCCGACCTCGGCATCGTCTCGGACGCCGGAGCGGCCCTCGACCTGTTCGTGGCGGCGGCGAAGGAGTGGCGCCGGGCCGGCAAGCTCCCCGATCGCTCCGCCTGGGCCGCGCAGTGCCGGGAGCGCAAGCGGACCATGCTCCGCCGCTCCGACTTCACCCAGGTGCCCATCAAGCCGCAGCGGGTCTACCAGGAGATGAACGAGGCGTTCGGGAAGGACGTCTGCTACGTCGCCGTCATCGGCCTCTCCCAGATCGCCGGCGCCCAGTTCCTCCACGTCTACAAGCCGCGCCACTGGATCAACTCGGGCCAGGCCTCGCCCCTGGGCTGGACCATTCCCGCGGCGCTCGGCGTCCGGGTCGCCGATCCGGACCGCAAGATCGTGGCCCTCTCGGGCGACTACGACTTCCAGTTCCTCATCGAGGAGCTGGCGGTCGGCGCGCAGTTCAAGCTGCCGTACCTCCACGTCCTCCTGAACAACGCCTACCTCGGCCTCATCCGGCAGGCCCAGCGGGCGTTCGACATGGACTACCAGGTGCAGCTCTCCTTCGAGAACGTCAACGCCCCCGAGACCGGCGGCTACGGCGTCGACCACGTGAAGGTGGCCGAGGGGCTCGGGTGCAAGGCCATCCGGGTCACCGAGCCCTCCAAGCTCCGGGCCGCCTTCGAGCAGGCGCAGCGGTGGATGGACGAGCTCCGGGTGCCGGTGGTCGTCGAGATCATCCTCGAGCGCGTCACGAACATCTCCATGGGGGCCGAGATCGACGCCGTCACCGAGTTCGAGGAGGTGCTCGACCTCCCACCCGAGCCCGGGAGCCGCTGACCCGCGGAGGACGCCATGCCGAGGTTCGCCGCCAACCTGACCATGCTCTTCACCGAGGTCGACTTCCTCGACCGCTTCGAGGCGGCCAGCCGGGCCGGCTTCGCGGCGGTGGAGTACCTGTTCCCCTACCCCTACGACAAGCAGGTCCTGGCCCAGAAGCTCTCGGCCCACCGCCTGGTCCAGGTTCTCTTCAACCTGCCGGCCGGGAACTGGGCGGAGGGCGAGCGCGGGATCGCCTGCCTGCCCGAGCGGGTGGGCGAGTTCCGCGAGGGCGTCGGCAAGGCCGTCGAATACGCCCGGGCGCTCGGCTGCACCCAGCTCAACTGCCTGGCGGGGATCCCGCCGCCGGGCGTCGATCCGGCCCGCGCCCGCGCCACCTTCGTGGAGAACCTGGGCCACGCCGCACGGGCGCTGCAGCGCGAGGGGATGAGGCTCCTCGTCGAGCCCATCAACACGCGGGACATCCCCGGCTTCTTCCTGTGCCACACGCGGCAGGCCCTCGACGTCATCGCCGAGGTGAACGAGCCCAATCTTCACCTCCAGTACGACGTCTACCACATGCAGGTGATGGAAGGGGACCTCGTCCCCACCATCGAGCGCAATCTCGACCGCATCGCGCACGTCCAGATCGCCGACACCCCGGGCCGGCACGAGCCGGGGACGGGCGAGATCCACTACCCGTTCGTCTTCGAGCGGCTCGACACGCTCGGCTACCGCGGCTGGGTCGGCTGCGAGTACAAGCCGAAGGCCGGAACCGTCGCGGGGCTGGGATGGTTCGCCCCCTATGCCGCCCAGCGGGCGGCCTGAACCGAGGAGACACGCCATGAGCAGCGTCGCATTCATCGGGCTCGGCATCATGGGCCGCCCCATGGCCGGGCACCTCATCGACGCCGGACACGAGCTGCACCTCTTCAGCCGGAGCGGCGTCCCCGAGGAGCTCGTGGCCAAGGGGGGCAAGCGGTGCGGCTCGTCCGCGGAGGCGGCCAGCCGCGCCGAGTTCGTCGTCACCATGGTGCCCGACACCCCGCACGTGGAGCAGGTGCTCTTCGGGAAGGACGGCGTGGCGGACGGCCTCCGGAAGGGGTCGCTCGTCGTCGACATGAGCTCCATCTCCCCCACGGAGACCAAGCGCTTCGCCGGGAAGATCGCCGCCCTCGGCTGCGACTACCTCGACGCGCCGGTGTCCGGCGGCGAGGTGGGCGCGAAGGCGGCCACCCTCACCATCATGGTGGGCGGGCCGGAGAAGGCCTTCGAGCGGGCCCGCCCCCTGTTCGAGAAGATGGGCAAGAACGTCACCCTCGTCGGCGGCAACGGGGACGGGCAGACCTGCAAGGCGGCCAACCAGATCATCGTGGCCCTGAACATCGAGGCGGTGGGGGAGGCGCTCCTGTTCGCCTCGAAGATGGGGGCCGACCCGGAGCGCGTGCGAAAGGCGCTGCTGGGCGGCTTCGCCTCCTCGCGCGTCCTCGAGGTGCACGGGGAGCGGATGGTGAAGCGGACCTTCACGCCGGGCTTCCGCATCGAGCTCCACCAGAAGGACCTCGGCATCGCCCTCGCCAGCGCGCGGTCGGCCGGGCTCTCGCTCCCGGCCACGGCCATCGCCCAGGAGCTGTTCAACGCCTGCGCCGCCCACGGCGGCAAGGCCTGGGACCACTCCGCGCTCGTCCGGGCCCTGGAGATGCTGGCGGGGCACGAGGTCGCCCCGGGCGGAAAGGGCTAGCCGCCGTGCCGCCGTCCGGAACGGTCCGCCTCCACGGCGCGGCCAGCGTGGTGGACGCCCTGGTGCGCCTGCACGCCGCGGCCGTGGAGAAGGCGACCGGCCTCGCCCTCGCCGTCGACCGGAGCAACGCGGGGAAGGGGCTCGTGGACCTGGTGGCGGGGCGGTGCGACGTGGCGCTCGCCTCGGCCTCCCTGGAGGCGACGCTCGAGGCGGCCCGGACCGCGGGCCTGGCCGGTCCGGCGCCGGATCTCCGCATGCAGGTGGTGGCGACCTCGGAGATCGTCTTCGTCGTCCATCCCTCGAACCCGGTGCGCCGGCTGAGCCGGCAGCAGATCCGCGACGTCCACACCGGCCGGATCGCCGCCTGGCGCGAGCTGGGCGGGGCCGATCTCCCCATCGTGGTCCTCACCGACGCCGCCGCCAGCGCCACCCGGAGCCTCGTCCGGCAGGTCGTGCTCGGCGGCGCCGACTACGCTCCCGGCGCGCGGGCGCTCGCGGCCGTGAAGGACGTGGCCGACGAGGTGGCCCGCGATCCCGCCGCCATCGGCGGCCTGGGCCTCGAGTTCGTGGACCGGTCGCGGGTGGCGGTGGTGGAAACGGAGCGGATCGAGCGCCCGCTCGCCTTCGTGACGCTGGGCCCCCCGGCGGACGCCGCCGCGCGCGTGATCGAGGCCTACCGGGCGCTGGCGGCCTCAGGCCCCATTCCGGCCCTGGCGCCGGGCCCCTCGTTCGTCGGATGAAATGGGGTCCGGCCGGCCCGTCGGCCGGCCCCTCAGCCCAGGGAGGATTCCATGGCCGATTTCCGGATCTGGAGCAAGACCGTGAAGCCCGACGCCACCATCCCCATGGAGCACGTCTTCGACGGCTGGGGCTGCACCGGGAAGAACGTCTCGCCCGAGCTGGAGTGGAGCGGGGCGCCGGCCGGCACGAAGAGCCTCGCGCTCACCTGCTACGACCCGGATGCGCCCACCGGCAGCGGCTTCTGGCACTGGCAGATCTTCAACCTGCCGCCCTCGGCGACGAAGCTCGAGGCGGGCGCCGGCGATCCGGCGTCCGGCAAGGCGCCGAAGGGAAGCGTCCAGGGGCGCAACGACTACGGCAACGTCGGCTACGGCGGCCCCTGCCCGCCGCCCGGACACGGACCGCACCGGTACGTGTTCACCCTGTTCGCGCTCAAGGTGGACAGGCTCGACCTCGACGCCAGCGCGTCGGCCGCCGTGATCGGCTTCAACCTGAACGCGAACGTGATCGCCACGGCCTCGTTCACCGCGAAGTTCGGGCGGTAGATCTCCCTCGGCGGCGGCGGTAGCGCCCCACCGGCTCGCCCACGCCCGGCGGGCCGGCGCGCACGGGGTCGACGGGCTCGAGGAACGGGAACCGGTGGAAGTCGGTGTCGCGGGTGTAGATCCGCCGGATGCCGTGCTCGCGCATGAGGATGGCCACGTGCGCGTCGTGAACCAGGTTCCCGGAGACGTCCGGGACCTCGCGGAAGACCTCGGCGGCGACGGCGGCGTGCCGCGAGGTCGCGGCCAGGACCGACAGGCCCGGCGACGCGAGCAGGCTTTCCACGATCGCCCAGGCTTCACCCACGGCGAGGGGCGGTCGGAGCACGCTCCGGTGCGTCACCACCCGCACCAGCTCGTAGAGGATGCTCCAGGTCGTGTACCAGGCGCCGGTCCCGCGGCGCCACCGCTCCACCGCCTCGCGGGCGGGCGCGTGGAACGCGGAGCGGCGGTCCACCGCGTGCACGAGCACGTTCGTGTCGACCACGAACATCAGGGGCCCTCCTCCATGGCGCGGTAGAGCGCGTCGCGGTCGTCGACGTTCGCGAGCAGCTCGGCCTCGAAGGTGGGCAGCGGCGGGAGATCGTGCTGCTTCCCCCGCTCCTGGAGCAGCAGGCGCAGGGCGGACTCGACCAGCTCGGAGATCGTCTTCCTCTCCGCCGCGGCGCGCTGCTTCAGGGCGCGCAGCACGCCGTCGTCGATGACGAGCGTCGTCTTCATATGGACTTCCATATGCCACGGACGGATCGCCGTCAACCGGGTGTCCCGGGGAGCCGCTCCCCGCTCCGGTGCCGGCGCTGCGGCTGCCCGGCCCGTGCGCGCCTTGACGCCCCGGATCCCGGCGGCTAACGTCCGCGCGCCATGCCGACCTCCCCCAAGGCTCTCCGCAAGCGCTACCTCTCCCGCCCGCCGGTCGAGCCGATGCGGCTGCGGCCGAAGATGACGGTCGAGGACCTGGTGGACGTCTACCGCCGGGCGGGCGCCTTCAACGGCGGGCGCCTGGCCGAGGGGTGCGATCTCTTCGGCCGCATGATCGACTCGGGCGCGACCATCGCGCTCACCGTGACGGGCGCCATGGCGCCGGCGGGGATGGGCGGGGCCATCCAGGCCATGATCGAGGCGGGCTTCGTGGACCTCGTCATCGCCACCGGCGCGAACCTCTACCACGACCTGCACTTCGCCCTGAAGCTGCCGGTGGTCCAGGGCCACTTCGCCGTGGACGACCGGGAGCTCTACCGGGCCGGGATCGAGCGCATCTACGACATCTTCATCACCGAGGACTCGCTCCTCGACACCGACGCCTTCGTGCGCGAGGCGCTGGAGCGGGCCCCCGCCGAGCTGCGGGGCCACGTCTCCACCCCGCAGCTCCACCACTACCTCGGCCACCTCGCCCTCCAGCAGGCGCCGCTGCCGGAGAAGAGCTGGGTGTGCACCGCGGCGAAGTACGACGTGCCCATCTTCACCTCCTCCCCGGGCGACTCCTCCATCGGCATGAACGTGGCGGCCATGAAGCTCCGCGGCGGCGAGACCACGGTGGACCCGGACCTGGACGTGC
>DATIUR010000220.1:0-6897 GCA_035466675.1 Anaeromyxobacteraceae bacterium
GTGATCCCGAACCGGTCGGGGCAGAACCTGACCCCGTCCATCGTCGCCGTGGCCAGGAACGGGAAGCGGCTGGTGGGCGCCCTGGCCAAGCGGCAGGCCATCACCAACGCCGAGGACACCGTCTACGCCGCCAAGAGGCTCATCGGGCGCCGGTGGGGCTCGAGGGAGATCGAGGACGCCCGCAAGGTCCTCCCCTACCGGCTGGTGCCCGGCCCCGAGGGGAACGACGTCCGCGTGGAGCTGGCCGGGAAGCCGTACGCCATCCCGGAGATCGCGGCCATGGTCCTGTCCGATCTCCGGGCCGACGCGGAGGCCTTCTTCGGCCGGTCGGTGCGCAAGGCGGTGGTGACGGTTCCCGCCTACTTCAACGACGGCCAGCGGCAGGCCACCAAGGACGCCGGCCGGATCGCCGGGCTCGAGGTGCTGCGCATCATCAACGAGCCGACCAGCGCGGCCCTCGCCTACGGCTTCGGGCGGCAGGTGGAGAAGAAGGTGGTGGTGTTCGACCTCGGCGGCGGCACCTTCGACATCTCCATCCTCGACATCGGGAGGAGCGTCTACGACGTGGTGGCGGTGGGCGGCGACACCTACCTGGGGGGCGAGGACTTCGACCGGCGGGTGATGGACTGGCTCACCTTCACCTTCGCCAAGGAGAACGGCGGGATCGACCTGCGGCAGGACAAGATGGCGCTGCAGCGCCTGAAGGACGCGGCCGAGAAGGCGAAGTGCGAGCTGTCCGGCGCGCCCTCGTCGTCGATCCACCTGCCCTTCCTGGTCGGCGGCGGCGAGGGCAAGGCGGCCCTGCACCTCGACAAGCAGCTGGCCCGGGAGAAGCTCGAGGAGCTCACCAAGGACCTGGTGGATCGCTGCATCGCCGTGGCGGAGAAGACGCTCAAGGACGCCGGAGTCCGGCCCGCCCAGGTCTCCGAGGTGATCCTGGTGGGCGGCATGACGCGCATGCCGCGCGTGCAGCGGGCGGTGAAGGAGTATTTCGGGCGCGAGCCCTCCAAGGGCGTCCACCCGGACGAGGTGGTGGCGCTCGGGGCGGCCATCCAGGCGCACGCCCTCACGGCGCCGAGCAAGGAGGGGGGCGAGGTCCTCCTGCTCGACGTGACCCCGCAGAACCTGGGGATCATGGTGGCGGGCGGCTACTTCCAGACGGTGATCGCCCGCAACACCACGGTCCCCACCGGCGAGACGCACCTGTTCACGACCGTGCAGGACAACCAGACGCAGGTGCGCATCGCGGTGCTCCAGGGGGAGAGCGAGAAGGCCATCGAGAACGAGCTGCTCGGGGAGTTCATCCTCGACGGCATCCGGCCCGCCCGCCGGGGCGAGGTCTCGATCGAGGTCGCCTTCGACATCAGCGCCGACGGGATCGTGGGCGTCTCGGCCAAGGACGTGGACACCGGGCAGCAGCAGTCGATCACCGTGACCGCCACGTCGGGCCTGACCGAGGACGAGCTCCGCCGGATCATGGACGAGCACATCGACGAGCTCCTGGAGAAGAAGGCGTCGACCGGCGAGTTCGACCTGAGGCGGGAGAAGGCGCTCTCCATCATCCGGGAGATCGAGTCGCTCGTGCCGGCGGTGCAGGCGGCGCTGGAGCGAAGCCGCTTCGGGAAGGACGCCATCCAGAAGGCGGAGGGCGTGGTGGCGCGGGTGCGCCAGGCCATCCAGGCGAAGGACCTCCGGGCGCTCACCGCCGAGGAGGAGCAGCTCGACCGCACCCTGCAGCTCTTCAAGGGGCTGGCCGGGGCGGCGGGCAGCCGGCCCACCGGCATGAGCGGGAGGTGACGTGGGAGAGGACGGGGCGCTCATCGACCGCGGCATCCGCGCCTACATGCAGGGGCGCATCGCCGAGGCGCGCGCTCTCTTCGAGGAGGTGCTGCGCGCCGATCCCGGCAACGTGCGCGCGACCTCGTACCTGGTCCTGGTGCAGGGCGGCGTGGAGAGCGCCCCCGCGGCGCGCGGGCAGGCGCCCCCGGCCGGACCCCAGGGGTCCGACGGCTACGCGCCCTCGCCGTGGGACGACGGCCCGGCGCCGGCCGCCAGCTTCGTGCTCGATCCGTCGGGCGGGCTCGACCTCCGGGCGGTGGCGGAGAAGTCGGACCTGCGGCCGCTGGTGCCGGAGGCGGGCCGCTCGCCCCTCACTCCGCCGGCGGCCCGGGCGGACGTGAACGTCTGGATGCAGGCGGCCCGGGAGCTGCACGCGCTGGGCGACTTCACCGGCTCGCTCGAGCTCATCGAGAAGATCCTCCAGCTCGAGCCGGGCCACGAGGAGGCTCGCGCCTACCTCGAGCAGAACGAGTCGACGCTCACGGCCATGTACGAGTCGAAGCTCGGCTCGCTCCACGCCGTCCCCCGGCTGGCCATCAAGCCGGAGGAGGTGATGTGGCTGAACCTCGATCACCGGGCCGGCTTCCTGCTGGCCCAGATCGACGGCTTGGTGGACTACGAGTCGATCTTCGCGCTCTCCGGCCTGCCGCGTCTCGACACCGCCCGGATCCTGGCCACCCTGATCCAGGACGGCGTCATCCGCTCCTGACCGCCGGCCCCCGCGGCCATGCGGCGCTGGAACCCTCCGGGCTTTTCTGCTACGTGGCGGGGGCCATGAGCCGAATCTACAAGTCGCTTCCGCCGAAGGGCACGCCCATCGGCATCGCCTTCAGCGGCGGCCTCGACACCCGCTGCGCCGTGGCCTGGATGGCCGAGCAGGGGATGGCCGTCCACGCCTACACCGCCGACCTGGCGCAGCCGGACGAGGCCAACCCGGCCGACATCCCGCCCGTCGCCCTGCAGCACGGGGCGGTCAAGGCGCGTCTCGTCGACTGCCGCGACCAGCTGGTGCGGGAGGGCATCGCCGCCGTCCAGTGCGGCGCCTTCCACCTCTCCACCGGCGGGAAGAAGTACTTCAACACCACGCCGCTCGGCCGCGCCGTGACCGGAACCGCCATCGTGCGCGCCATGCGCGAGGACGGCGTCCATGTCTTCGGCGACGGCTCGACGCACAAGGGCAACGACATCCAGCGCTTCTACCGGTACGGGATCCTGGTCGACCCGGACCTGCGCATCTACAAGCCCTGGCTCGACCAGGCCTTCGTCTCGGCGTTCGGCGGGCGCAAGGAGATGAGCGAGTACCTCGAGCGCCGCAAGCTCCCCTACAAGATGGGGACGGAGAAGGCCTACTCGACCGACGCCAACGTCCTCGGGGCCACGCACGAGGCGAAGGACCTGGAGCGGCTCGACACCGGCATGCGGATCGTGAACCCGATCATGGGGGTCGCGCACTGGAGGCCGGAGACGGCGGTGAAGACCGAGGAGGTGGCCGTCGCCTGGGAGCGGGGCATGCCGGCCGAGCTGAACGGGAAGCGCTTCGGCTCGCCCTACGAGCTGTTCCTGGAGGCGAACCGGATCGGGGGGCGTCACGGCCTGGGCATGAGCGACCAGATCGAGAACCGGGTCATCGACGCGAAGAGCCGGGGCGTCTACGAGGCCCCCGGCATGGCCCTCCTCCACCTGTCCTACGAGCGTCTCCTCAGCGCCATCCACAACGAGAACACCCTCGACCTCTACTTCGTGCTGGGCCGCCGGCTGGGGCGCCTGCTCTACGAGGGCAAGTGGTTCGATCCGGAGGCGATGATGCTCCGGGAGGCGCTGACCCGCTGGATCGCGCCGGCCGTCACCGGGACGGTGAGGCTCGAGCTCCGCCGCGGGGACGACTGGACCCTCCTCGACACGAAGGCCCAGTACATGAGCTACGCACCCCACAAGCTGTCGATGGAGCGGGTGGAGGAGCCGGCCTTCACGCCGGAGGATCGGATCGGCGCGCTCGAGATGCAGAACCTGGCGGTGGGCGACAACCGCGAGCTGCTGTTGCACCACCTCGACGCGATCCGCAAGCTCGAGGGGGAGCGCGGCGGACCCGGCCTGGCGGCGCTGCTCGGGGAGGGCGGCGACGGCGCCTGATCCGGACGCGCCGGCGCCGGGCCCCGCGGCTCAGTTCCGCACGATCGCCGTCCAGACGCCCCGGACCACCAGCCGTCCCCGCTGGTTCGTGCTCTCGGTGGTCACCTCGAGGAAGTCGAGGTTCCCGCGCTCCTGGATGCGGGTGATCTCGCCCACCGTGGCGATCACGTCGCCCGGCCGGATCGGCTCCAGGAACTCGAACTCCTGCTCGCCGTGGACGAGCCGGAGCACGTTCACCTCCAGCTCCGGGTCCGAGCAGGCCACCGCGAACGGCTGGATGGCGAACGCGGTCGCGAAGGCGGGGGGCGCGATCAGCCCGCCGTGCCGCGAGGCCCGCGCCGCCGCCTCGTCCCAGGTGAAGGGGTGCGGGCCGGGCGGGGGCGCCGAGAAGACCCGACCCGGCACGCCGCCTCCCACCGCCGCCACGAAGTCGCGGATCCGCTCCAGCCCGACCTCGAACCGGTAGGGGCCGTAGCGCCGGCCCAGGTGCCTCGGGTCGATCGGCACGGCTCAGGCCTCCTCGAAGGTGGCCTCGGCGGTGGCGCCCTTCAGGACCTCCTCGCCGCGCTGGTTCGTCGCCGAGACCTCGACCCGGACCGTCCGGCCGTTCACCGTGGCGCACCGCCCCTCGAAGCGGATCACGTCCCCCACCTGGACCGGTTTCGTGAAGCGCGCCCGGACCCGGCGCACGCGGCCCGGGTCCCCGAAGTACGTCCCGCAGGCCTCCGCCAGCCAGGAGAAGGTGCACATCCCCTGCAGGATCACGCCCTCGTAGCCCGCCGCCCGCCCCACGCGGGCGTCGATGTGGATCGGGTTGAAGTCGCCGGAGGCGGCGGCGTAGTAGACGGGCCGGTATGGGTCCACCTCGTGGACGAGCGTGAACGTCTCGCCGGCGGTGAAGTCCTGGAGGCGCTTCATGGGCCCCCCTGTGTAGCTTCGGAGGAGCCCCGCGCACAAGCGCGAAGCGGACCGTCGCTGACGCGGCGCGCCAGGCGCGCGCCCCGCGGGGTCGGCCGGCTGCTCCAGGCCACGGGGGCGCGGCCGGCCAAGGATTCCCAGGTCGTGCGCGCTCGACGCCCCCGCCGGGCGTAGAGAAGGTCTACGGCCGTCGAGGAAGTCCACAGCGCCGCCCCGGGGGCCATACGGTCCTGATGACGCGGAGTTACGCGGCCGGCCCTCCGCGAGCCCGTCGAGCAATTCAGCGTTGAGCTTCCGCGGCCCCGCCGTGCGCCGGCGCGGGCGCGGGCGCAAGCCGACGGCGATCGGTCGGATTTCGGAAGGAGATGGAACCGGCGCGCCGCTGGCGCGGCGGTTGCGATGTCGATCGGCGGAGCCGCGCATCTGCGGCCACCTGGAGAGGAAAGGAGCGCCGTCATGATCCTCGCCTTCGCAGTCTCGGCCGTCGCCGTCGCCACCTTCGGGTTCCTGAGGCTCGCCTCCTGGGCGTCCGGGAAGGGCGCCTAGCCGGAGGAACACCGTCACTGGGAGGAGAACCCCATGGAAGGCATCCGCTTCGTGGACATCTACGCGATGAAGGGGATCGAGTACCTGATCGTCATCGGGTTCCTCGCCGCCTTCGTCCTGTTCTGCCGCACCCTGTCGCGACCGCGCCGTGAGGCCGCGACGGTCCCCGCGGCCACCGACCTCACCCGCTTCCGGGTCCCCGAGGGGCTCTACTACCACCAGGGCCACAGCTGGCTCCGGCCCGAGCCGGGCGCGCTGGGCGTGGTGGGCCTCGACGACTTCGCCCAGAAGCTGGTGGGGAAGGTGGACTCGGTGCAGCTGCCCCCGGTCGGCACCCGGCTGGAGCAGGGCGCCAGGGGCTGGAACCTGGTGGTGGACTCCGTGCCGGTCTCGATGCTCTCGCCGGTGAACGGCGAGGTGGTCGAGGTGAACCCCGAGGTGGTGAAGTCGCCGAGGATCCTCCGGGAGGATCCGTACGGGAAGGGCTGGCTGCTGAAGGTGAAGTCCTCCCGCATCGCGACCGACACGCACAACCTGCTCTCCGGGAGGGTGGCCCGGGCGTGGATGGAGAACGCGCTCGAGAAGCTCCGGCCGGTCCAGCACGAGGGCGTGGGCCTGGTCCTGCAGGACGGGGGCGCCCCGGTCGAGGGGATCGCCCGGATGCTGGGAGGGGAGCACTGGGTCGAGGTGGCGAGGGAGCACCTGCTGGTGGAGGAGCCGCCGGCGGCCGCAGCGCGCGGCCAGTGAGGGGGGACGACACATGACCATCGGCAGACGAGGTTTCCTGAAGGTCGTCGGGGCGAGCGGCGCGCTGGCCGGGGCGGCCGCCTCGACCGCGCGCGCGGCCACGCCCGCCGTGGCCGGGGACGGCGGCGTCGAGTTCAACGGGATGCTGATCGACACCACCATGTGCATCGGCTGCCGCGCCTGCGAGGCCGCCTGCAACGAGGCGAACCAGCTGCCCGCGCCGAAGGTGTCCTTCGACAGCGAGGCGGTCTTCGCCGAGCGGCGGGACACCACGCCGGACGCGTTCACCGTGCTCAACCGGTTCCCCAACGAGAAGAAGCCGGACGAGCCCACCTTCGTCCGTCGCCAGTGCATGCACTGCAACCAGCCGGGGTGCGCCACCGCCTGCCTGGTGAAGGCGCTGGAGAAGACGAAGGAAGGCCCGGTCGTCTACAACAAGGACCGGTGCATGGGGTGCCGCTACTGCATGATCGCGTGCCCCTTCGACATGCCCAAGTACCAGTACGACAGCCCGCTGCCGTACGTGCGGAAGTGCACCTTCTGCGCGGAGCGGCAGAAGCAGGGGCTGCAGCCGGCCTGTGCCGAGGCCTGCCCCACCGGCGCGACGCTGTTCGGGAAGAAGCGGGACCTGCTGGAGAAGGCGCGGGCCCGCATCCAGGCCGAGCCGGACAAGTACCACCACCAGATCTACGGGGAGCACGAGGTCGGCGGGACGGG
>DATIUR010000221.1:0-5935 GCA_035466675.1 Anaeromyxobacteraceae bacterium
GTGGTGCGGACCTCCCGCCGCCCCTTCCCCATCCTGGCCCTGCCGGTGGTGAACGTGGCCGACGTGCTCGCCACCGCCCGCCTGGTGGGGGCGGCCCTCGGCGATCCGGCCGGCGGCGAGCGGCTGGCGGCCGAGCTCTCGGCCAGGGTCGAGCGGGTGCGCGCCCGCACCGCCGGCCTCGACCGCCCGCGCGTCCTCTTCGTGGTGGGGCGCGAGCCGCTGGTGGTGGCCGGACCGGGCAGCTTCCCGGACGAGCTCCTGCGCATCGCCGGCGCCCGGAACGCCGTGGGGGGCGACCGCCCCTGGCCGGTCTACCCGCTCGAGCTGGCGGTGGCGGCCGACCCCGACCTCGTCGTCGACGCCGCCGTGAGCGAGCCGGCCGACGGGATCGCCCGGATCTCCGCGGTCCCGGCGGTCCGGCGCGGCGCGGTGGTCCGGCTCGCGAGCGACGACGCGCTGCGTCCCGGCCCCCGCATGGTCCGGGCCCTCGAGTGGCTCGCCTCCGCGCTCCACCCGGAGGCGCGCCGGTGACCGTCTCGCGCCGGACCCGCCTCGCCGCGGCGCTCGCGGCGGGCCTGCTGGCGGTGGCCCTGGCCGTCGCGCTCTCGTGCCTGCTGGGCGCGCAGCCGGTCTCGCTCTCCCGGGCCCTCTCCGGCGCAGACCCGGACCACGCCATCCTCCTCGGGCTCCGGCTGCCGCGGGCGATCCTCGCCGCCGTGGTGGGCGCGGCGCTGGCCGGGGCAGGCACCGCGCTCCAGGCGCTCCTGCGGAACCCGCTGGCCGAGCCGTTCGTCCTCGGCGTCTCCGGGGGCGCGGCGCTCGGGGGAACTCTCGTCCTGGTCGCCTCCGCCGGCCTGTCCCGCCTGATCGGACCGGCCGCGGAGGCGGTGGGCGGGGCCTCGCCGGTGGCGGCCGGCGCGGTGGCCGGCGCAGCCGCCTCCACGGTCCTGGTCTTCGGCCTCGGCCGCGTCGGCGGCCGGCTCGTCCCGGAGGCGGCGCTGCTCGTCGGGATCGTCTTCAACGCCTTCGCCGCCGGGGTGATCACGCTCCTCAAGATGCTGGTGCCGCCGGACCAGGCCGCCCGGCTCCTCTACTGGCTCATGGGCGCGATCGGCCACGAGGAGCCGGGAACGCTGGCGGTGGGGACCACCCTGGTCCTCGGCGCCCTGGCGACGCTGGTGCTTCTCTCCGCGCGCCTCAACCTGCTCACCCTCGGCGACGACGAGGCCGCCGCGCTCGGGGTGGACGTCCGCCGGGTGCGCGCCGCGGTCTTCTTCGCGGCCAGCGCCGCCACCGGCGCCGCGGTGGCCCTGGCCGGGATGGTCGGGTTCGTGGGGCTCATCGTCCCGCACCTGGTCCGCCGGGCGGTGGGACCGGACCACCGGCTGCTCCTGCCCGCCTCGGCCCTCTTCGG
The DNA here is from genome assembly GCA_035466675.1 of Anaeromyxobacteraceae bacterium. GTDB lineage: Bacteria > Myxococcota > Myxococcia > Myxococcales > Anaeromyxobacteraceae > Anaeromyxobacter. Next base: position 1,415 of record DATIUR010000221.1, read on the forward strand.
CGCCGCCTTCCTGGTGCTGGCCGACACCGGCGCGCGGCTCGCCTTCCTGCCCCTCGGCACCGAGCCGCCGGTGGGGGCCGTGACCGCCTTCCTGGGCGGCCCGTTCTTCCTGTGGCTCCTCCGCCGCGGGGCGCGTCGCGGCCCGGAGGAGTCGCCCTGAGCCTGCTCGAGATCCGCGGCGCCTCGTTCGCCTACGGCCGCACGGCGGCGCTCGAGGACGTCTCCTTCTCCGCCCGGGAGGGCGAGTTCGTGGGCCTGGTCGGCCCGAACGGCGCCGGCAAGTCCACGCTGGTCCGGCTGGCCGCGGGCCTGGCGGCCCCGGATGGCGGGACGGTCCGGCTGGCCGGCCTCGACCCGCACGCCGCGCCCCGGCGCCAGGTGGCGCGCCTGTGCGCGCTCGTGCCCCAGGAACCCCGGGTGGCCTGGCCCTTCACCGTCCGCGAGGCCGTGATGATGGGGCGGGCGCCGCGGCAGGGCCTGCTCGCCCTGCCCGGCCGGCTCGACCGCGGCGCGGTGGAGGGCGCCCTCGAGGCCTGCGACCTCGTGCACCTGGCCGACCGGCGGCTCGACGCGCTCTCCGGAGGGGAGCGGCGCCGCGTATTCTTCGCGCGCGCGCTCGCCCAGGAGCCGCGCCTGCTGCTGCTCGACGAGCCCACCGCCTTCCTCGACCTCGGCCACCAGGTCGCGGCCATGCGCATGGCGGTGCTGGCCGCCCGCGGCGGCCTGTGCGTGGTGGCCGTCCTGCACGACCTGAACCTGGCCGCGGCCGCCTGCGACCGGGTGGTGGTGCTCTCGCGGGGCCGGGTGGTGGCGGAGGGATCTCCCGACGCCGTGCTGACGGCCGACGGGGTCCGGGAGGTGTGGGGCGTGCCGGTGTGGCGCGGCGAGAACGCCGCCACCGGCGCTCCGGTGGTGCTGCCGGCCCTGCCGCGCCGGCCGTGAGGCCCTACTGGAACGGGAACATGCGCAGCGCCACCACGATGGTCCGGGCGCTGGTGGCGTCGATCGACTGCCGGAAGGCCGCGTCGAGCGCGACGGTCCGGGTGACGAAGCCGGCGCCCACCGACCACCACTGCGTGTCGAGCTTCTCGTCGAAGGTGTAGCCGGCGCGGAGCGGCACCATCCTGACGAGCAGGTACTCGACGCCGCCCGCCCACCGGCTCAGCGTGCCGCCCGCCTCGGGGAACTCGGCGCTCCACTCGGCCGCCACGGTGAGCGAGGCGTCGCTTCCCACGGCGATGCCCGCCGCCATGCCGAGCGGCGCGATGGCCTCGTTGGCGATGGGGACGAGGTTCCGTCCCACCGCGCCGACCGAGAGGTAGCGGGCCACCTGCCAGAACAGGCCGGCGTCCACCGTGGCGGCGCTCGCCCGCCGGGGGCCCTCCACGTTGAACCAGGTCCCGGCGGCGCCCAGGTACAGGCCCTCGGTGAGCGGCGCCGCGAGCGCGAGGTGGTACAGGTTTCCGGTGTAGGTCCCCTCCGTCGCCCGCTGGTAGGCGAAGGCGGCGGCCAGGGGACCCGTCATCGAGTCCACCACCGAGCCGCCGAAGTACCGCCCGGCGCTGCCCGCCTCGCGCTCGTCGGTGAAGAAGAGCGCGTCCACCGAGTACCGCCTGCGGGCGCCGAGCGCGGCCGGGTTCACGAGGATGGCGTCGTTGCCGCCCGCTACGCCCGCGGTGGCCGCCAGGGCGAGGGCGCGCGGACCGGTCAGCTCCGGGATCCCGCCCGCGGGCGGCTCCTGTGCCGCTGCGGCGCCGGCCGCCGCGAGGCCGGCCAGGAGAAGGGTCTTTCGCGCTCGCACACGCCGAGGATACGGGCAGGTGGCTCCCCCGGCAAGGTCGCTTGAGGTCCGTTTCGCGACGGCGGTATGGTCGAGGGCGCCGGCCGGAAGGGAGGTCCCCGATGCGCAAGAGGGAGCTGGAGCGCTACCGCAACATCCTCGAGGCGCAGCTCGACGCCATCGTCGGCCATCGCGAGGTGGCGGTGCAGGAGATCTCCGGCGCCGGCGGCGAGGACATCCCCGACCCCACCGACCGGGCCACCGTCGAGTCGGACCGGAACTGGTCGCTCCGCCTCCACGACCGCGACCGGCGCCTCGCCTCCAAGATCCGCGCCGCGCTGGAGCGGCTGGAGGAGGGGACGTTCGGCGTGTGCGAGTCGTGCGCCCGGCCCATCTCGCAGGCCCGCCTCCGGGCCCGCCCGGTCACCACCCTCTGCATCGACTGCAAGACCGAGGCGGAGCAGGGGGAGCGCTGAGTCGATCCGGTTCGGGCCTGGCCCGCGAAGGAGCGGTCCGCTGCGGGCTGCCGTCCACGGGGACTGGGGGATCCGGTGGGCGTGAGCGCCCGCCCACGACCCGTCGTGGGAACACCCCGCAGCTCCCCGGCACGTTGCGCGCCCGCGCCGCCTGGGCCATGATCGCGGCGACGGGAGGCGAGCGTGGAACTCGACGAGCTCGTGACGCGGAGAGAAGAGTTGCTCAGGGTGGCGCGCGCCCACGGGGCCGTGAGCGTCCGCGTGTTCGGCTCCACGGCGCGTGGCACCGCGGGGCCATCGAGCGACGTGGATTTCCTCGTGGAGCTCGAGTCGGGCCGCACGCTGCTCGACCTCGTGGCTCTCGGCCGCGAGCTTGGCGCGCTTCTCGGCCGGCGGGCCGACGTGACGACGCCGAGCGCCCTCCACCCGCTGCTCGCGAAGCGCATCCTCGCCGAGGCCCGGCCGCTGTGAAGGACGACCGGCCGTACCTCGCGGACGTCCTCCAGGCGCTCGAGCGAGTCGAGGAGATCGGTCGGCGCGGCCGCGAGGCCTTTCTCGCGGACTGGCTCCTCCAGGACGCGGCCATCCGCAACTTCGAGATCGTGGGGGAGGCCGTGAAGCGCGTGAGCCCGGTCACCCAGGCGGCGCATCCTGGGATCCCGTTGGCCGATCTGGCCGGCTTCCGGGACGTCCTCATCCACCAGTACTTCCGCGTGGATCTCGAGATCGTGTGGGCGCTCATCGAGCAGCGCGTGGCGGCGCTGCGGGGAGACGTGGCCCGCGTCGTCGCGGCGCTCGCTGCGTCGGGCTGATTCGGGTCCGCCCGGCGAATCCGCCCGACCACGGCGCCGCCGCCTCGACCCTCGGTGCGGAGGGCGCGTACCCGACAACACTCGTAGTCCTGGCACGTTGAGTTCCCCCCCCCTTGACGTTCCGTATTCCTCCTCCCACAGTCCGACCCTACCGGCGCCCGGGGTGCGCCGAGGGAGGACAGGATGCGCGGAGCGATCGTCGCGGCGGCGGCTTGCGTGGCGGTGGCGTCGGTGTTCCTGCCGGGGGCGGCGGAGGGGGCGGCGCCGCTGTGCAACCCGCACACCTGCGTGAAGAGCTTCTGCGGGACGCACGCTTCCTGCGGTTCTCTCCAGACGTGCGCCCTCCAGCAGAGCTACTACTGCGCGACGGGAGAGCCCACCGGCGAGCCATCCTGTGCCCTCACCGACACCTGGGGCCAGTGCGCGGCCCATTGCGAGACGTACGACTTCCAGGACCTGTGCAACGCAACCTACTGCCCGCTCGGCCAGGGCGGGCCGGAAGTGTGCTGGAACCTGATCGACGAGAACTACAGCGGCTGCATCAACGAGGGTGCACGCTCGGGCTCGCGCCCTGCACGTGTGCCGCGAGTTGCTCGAAAGAGTCCTGCTCGCCCGTGCCGCTGGCGACTTGCGATCCCTTCAACGGGGGGAGAGAGGTCTGCTTCAACCTGAAGGACGACAACTGCAACGGATTCGTGGACGAGGGCTGCTCGTGCAAATCGCCCTCGGCCGGCGGGAACCGGGACGAGCCCGCCTGCTGCAGCGTGTCGGCGGGGGCGGACCCGATCCTCCTCGGCAACCAGAGCGCGGTGACCGATCCATTCACCGACTTCGCGGTGGAGGCGGTGGTCCGGCTGGGCGTGACCCGGACCTACACGAGCGCCGACGGCGCGCTCCAGGGCGGGCCCTACGGGATCTTCGGCCCGGGCTGGCACCATGAGTGGGAGGGGGAGCTCACCTGCGCGAACGGGACTTGCACGGTGAGCCAGGGGATCGCGATGGGGCTCCGGTTCGCCCTTTCGCAGACCGCGCTCTCGCTCGACGGGACGGAGACGCTGGAGGTCTGGCGCCCCTACCAGGACGAGGTGACGAAGCCGGACGGGTTCGACGTGCTCTTCCGGCGCCCGAACGGCGAGTGGGTGCTGCACCTCACGAACGGGCGGGAGCTTCACTTCGCCACGGTGTGCGACGCCTGCGGGGCGGGAGACCCGGTCTGCGCCGATCCGCTCCTGGGCGGTGTGGCCCGGCTCGTGAAGGTGGTGGACGAGCAGGGGAACGCCACCCAACTCGGCTACGCCCGCCCCTCGGGCCTCCTGCTCTCGATCTCGGACGACCTCGGCCACGTGCTCGAGCTCCGCGCGGCGGACGCCTGCTCGGTGGGCCTGGCGAGGGAGCTCCGGTACGGCGGGACCTCCGTCGCGACTTACCAGTACGGCTCGAGCCTGGAGCTGCT
>DATIUR010000222.1:0-6607 GCA_035466675.1 Anaeromyxobacteraceae bacterium
CGGAGCCTGACGTGGACCCCTCCCTGCTGCGCCTCGGCCGCGAAGGCCTCGCCCTGGTCGCCGTCGTCTCGGCGCCGCCGCTCCTGGCCGCGCTCCTGGTCGGCCTCGTGGTGGGCGTGCTCCAGGCGGCGACGCAGGTGCAGGAGCAGAGCATCGGGACCGTCCCGCGACTGGCCGCCGTGATCGGCGCGCTCGCCCTGGCCGCGCCTTGGATCGGGGCGCGTCTGGTGACGTTCGCCTCGGAGTGCCTGGCCCTCGCCGCCCGGATCTCGCCGTGACCCCGGCTGCCCTCGACCTCATGGGGTGCGCGGCGGGAATTTTCCTGCACGCCCTCCGACTCGCCCCCGCCGCCATGCTCTCCCCGTTCCTGGGCGGGCCCCTCGTGCCTCCCGCGGTGCGGCTCTCGCTGGCCGGCGGCCTCGGCGCGGCGGCCTGGGCGCTCCGCGGCGGCGCGCCCGCGAGCGCCGATCCCCTCTCCCTCGTGGCCGGTGCCTTCCGGGAAGTCGCGGTCGGGCTCCTCCTCGCGATGGCCGCGGCGGCGCCCCTCGAGGCGGCCCGCGCCGGTGGCCGACTCGCCGACACCTTCCGGGGAGCCACCCTGGCCGAGCTCCACGTCGCTCCCGTCCGCCAGCGGGAGACGGCGGTGGGCGACCTCCTCGCCCAGTGGGTGGTGGTGCTCGCCGCCTGGTCGGGGGCGGACCGGCTCGTGCTGCGCGGAATCCTGGGCACGTTCGCCGCGCTCCCTCCCGGAGCGCCCTTCCCCCGCGGATCGGTGCTCGAGGGGGGGCTCTTCGTCGCGAGCGAGATCGTCGCGTCTGCGGTGGCGGTGGCGGCCCCGGCGGCGGCGGGCGTGCTGGCCGCCGACCTCGCCGTGACGCTGGCGGCGCGGGTCGCGCCACAGCTCGGAGCGGTGAACGCCGCCCAGCCCGCGCGCGCAGCCCTCGGCCTCCTGGCCGTCGCCGCGGCGGCCAGCGCCATGGCGGGGCGCCTGGTGGCGCTCTGCGCCCTCTCCGCGGGCCTTCCCTCCCTGCTGGCGAGGGCGGGGGGGGCTCCGTGAGCGGCGCCAGATCCGAGCCGCCCTCCCCGCGCCGCCTCCGCGAGGCCCGGCGCCGCGGCGAGGTGGCCCGAAGCCGCGAGCTGGGGGGCGCGGCGGCGCTCCTCGGAGGGCTGGTCGCGCTCGCCGTCACCGCCCCGCAGGCCGCCGCGGCGATGGCCCGTGCCATCCGGGCCTCCCTCGCGGCCGGGGACCACATGCCCGATCCGGCAGCGCTCCTCCGGGCCGCCGCCTGGGACGTCGCCCGGTGGTCGCTCCCGGCCGGTGCCGCCGCCGTCGCGCTCGGCGCCCTCGCCTCCCTCGCGCTCGCCGGACCGGGGCTCTCGCCGGAGGCGCTCCGCCCGCGATGGGAGCGGGTCGACCCGCTGGCCGGCCTCCGACGCCTCCTCTCGCCCTCGCAACTCGCCGGCGCCGCGCTCGGCGTCCTCAAGGCTGCGGCCCTCGTCGCGCTCGCCTGGACCTGGCTGCGCGCGGCTGCCCCCGGCCTGGCCGAGCTGCCCCGCGCCTCGCCGGCTGCGCTGCTGCGCGCCGTCCCGCACCTCCTCGACCTCGCCCTGCGCCTCGCCTCGGCCACCCTCGCCTTCGGGCTCGGCGACGCCGCGCTCGCCCGGTGGCGTCACCTCCGCTCGCTCCGCATGACGCGCGACGAGGTTCGGCGGGAGCACAAGGACGACGAGGGCGATCCGGCGCACCGGGCGGAGCACCGCCGCCGGCACCGCGCTCTCCTCACGGCGGGCCCGATCTCTCGCGCCACCGTGGTGGTGGTGAATCCCTCGCACGTCGCGGTGGCGCTCCGGCACGACCGCTCTTCCCCCGATGCGCCGCGCGTGGTGGCGAAGGGCACCGGACGCACCGCGGCGGCCATCCGGTCGGCGGCGCGGCGGAGCGGCGTCCCGGTGGTACGGGACGTCCCCCTGGCGCGGGCCCTCCACCGGCTCGCCGAGGTGGGCGACGAGATCCCCGAGGAGCTGTACGAGGCCGCGGCCGCGCTCCTCGTCCACCTGTACGGCCCGCGGCCGGAGGAACGCCCTTGAACCGGATCCTGTCGTTGCTCTCCCGCGTGCGCGGGGCGGGGGACGTCCTCTTCGCCCTCGGCGTCCTCGCCGTGATCGTCCTTCTCGTGGCGCCGATGCCCCCGCCGCTGCTCGACGTCTGCCTGGCGCTCAACCTGGCCCTGTCCGCGACGATCCTCGTGGTGACGCTCTTCGCCCGCGACGCGCTCCGCTTCGCGAGCTTCCCCACCCTGCTCCTCCTCACCACCCTGTTCCGCCTGGCGCTGAACGTGAGCTCCACCCGCCTCGTCCTGACCCGCGGCGAGGCTGGCCGCGTCATCGAGGCGTTCGGGCGGGTGGTGGTCCAGGACAACTACGTGGTGGGGGCGGTGGTCTTCGCCATCCTCACCCTGGTCCAGCTCCTGGTGGTGGCGAAGGGCGCGGAGCGGGTGGCGGAGGTGGCGGCCCGGTTCACCCTCGACGCCCTCCCCGGGAAGCAGATGGCCATCGACGCCGACCTGCGCGGGGGCCTCATCGAGCAGGGCGAGGCGCGGCGGCGCCGCCGGGCGCTGGAGCGGGAGAGCCAGCTCTACGGGTCGATGGACGGCGCGCTCAAGTTCGTGAAGGGGGACGCCATCGCCGGGATCGCCATCGTCCTCGTGAACGTGATCGGCGGGCTCGCCTCCGGCGCCCTGCGCGGCCTTTCGCTCTCCGAGGCGGCCCGCAGGTACTCCGTCCTCGCCATCGGCGACGGCCTCGTCTCGCAGATCCCGGCGCTGCTCGTGGCGGTCTCGGCGGGCGTGGCGGTGACCCGGGTCGCGGCGGAGGACGAGGGAACGAGCCTGGGGCGCGAGATCGGGACCCAGCTCCTGGCCGAGCCACGGGCGCTCTGGGCGGTGGCCGCCCTTCTCGGCGCCCTGGCCCTGGCGCCCGGGCTTCCAGCCGCTCCCTTCCTCCTCCTCGCCGGGGCGGCCGGAGCCGGGGCGCACCGGCTCTCCCGGGGCAGGGGACCGGAACCGCGGGACGCCCCCCCGGCCGGGCCGCCCGAGCCGGCGCCGGAGAGCTACGGCCCGCCGGCTCCCCTGGTGCTCGCCCTCGCCCCCGACCTCCTCGAGCGGGCGCGCGCCGAGGAGCGGCGCTTCGTCCGAGAAGGCATCGCCTCGCTGCGGGATGGCCTGTGGAGGGATCTCGGGATCCGCCTGCCCGCCGTGGCGATCCGGGGTGGTGGGCTCGATCCCGGCGGCTGGGCGCTCCTCGTGGACGAGATCCCGGTCGCCCGCGGCCGGGCCCCGGCGGACGAGATCGCCGTGCTCGCGCCCGCCGAGGAGATCGCGCTGGTCGGGATCCCGAGCCGCGCGGAGCCCGGCGGGCCGGACGGAAAGGCGCTCACCGTGGTCGAGGCCCGGCACCGGGAGCGCGTGGCACCGCTCGGACCGGTTCTCGACCCGCTCGATCGGGTCCTCGCCGGAGCCGCCGCCGCTCTCCAGGGCCGGGCGCACCACTTCCTGGGCCTCCAGGAGGCGCAGGTGCTGCTCGACGGCGTCGAGCCGGCGGCGCCGGCGCTGGTGCGCGAGGTGGGCAGGCAGGTTCCCCCGGCGGTGCTCGCCGAGGTGCTGCGCCGGCTGGTCCAGGAGGGCGTCTCCGTCCGGCCGCTCCGGACCATCCTCGAGGCCATCCTGGAGGCGGGCGGATCCGCGCGCGGGGCGGCCGCGCTGGCCGAGGCCTGTCGGCGGGCGCTCAGGCACCACATCGGCCACCGCTTCGCCGGCGGCGACCCGCTGCTCGCGGTCCTGCTCGACCCGGCTGCAGAGGCCGCGGTGCGGGAGACCCTGGCCGGGGAGTGGCCCGCGCTCGACCCGGCGGTCGCAGCCGCGTTGCTCGACGCCCTCGCCGCCGAGATCGCCGGCCTTTCCCGGACGCCGGTCCTGCTCACGAGCCCCGACGTGCGCCGCGCCGTGCGGAACCTCGTCTCGGCGCGCTTCCCCGAGGTGAGCGTCCTCGCCTACGAGGAGCTTCCGCCGGAGCTTCCGGTCCGGCCGGGGGGGCGCGTGGCGCTGGCGGCGTGAGGGGGGAGGCGGCCGTGCGAGGCGGTCGGTGCGGCCAGAAGCGGCTCCGCCGCCCTACTGGCGCCGTCGCCCGTTAGGCGGCGTCGCCCGCTAGGCCCCCGCCGCCACGGGCGGCGTGCCCTGGCCGCCGGTGCCGCCTGGACCCTTCGCGGGCTCGGTGCTGTTCACCCGGTCGCGCAGCTCCTTGCCGGTGCGGAACAGGATTCCGCGCTTCGGCTTCTCCGGAATCACCTCTCCGGTCTTGGGGTTGCGCCCCTGGTACCCCTCGTAGTGCTTCACGTGGAAGGCCCCGAGACCCCGGATCTCGATGTTCTCGCCGCGGCAGAGCGCGTCCTTCATCGCGTCGAAGATCGTCTCGATGGTGGACTCGGCCTGCTTCTGGGTAACCCCGCGCTTCACCACCAGGATGTTGATGAGGTCCGACTTCAGCATCGCGGCTCCGCAGATCTGGGGCCCCCTGTCGGGCGGCCGCCTGGGATGGAAAAAAGCCTAGCCCAAGCCCCTAAAAAAGCAAGGGTTCCGCCCGCATGGGAAGCCGCAGGGCGTCAGGCCCGCTCCGGGCCCGGCCCGGGGGCCCCTGCCGGCCCCGACCCAGGCCCCCCGGCGGCCCCGCCGGAGGGACCGCCGCCGCGCGACCCGTCGAGAAGCGAGCGCAGCGTCGCGCCGGCCAGGCGCTCGGCGGCCTCCGCCTCGGCCTCGCGCACGAGCCGCTCCACGAGCGGAGCCCCGGGCCCGGCCGCCCCGTGGGCGCCCGACACCGCCCGCCGCACGTCGAGGAGCGTGATCCGCTCGAGCGGCCTCGCGGGGAGGAGCCCGCCCTCCGCGGCGGCCACGAGCAGGCTCGCCTCGCGCATCTTCCCGAGCACCTCGCCGACCTCCTCGGGCGTCGCCCGGAGGTGGCCGGCCACGTCGCCGGCGTCGAGGGGCTCCTCGCCCCGGTCGAAGGCGCCTGCCAGGACCAGCATGGCCTCGCCGGCCAGGATCTCGCGCGCGGTCCCCGGCGCAGCCGGCGCCGCGGCCGGGCGGAACGTCGAGGCGTACTGGAAGACGTAGGCGAGCCGGGCCCCGAAGAGCAGGATCGCCCAGGAGACGAAGAGCCAGAGGATGAAGACGGGCACCGCCGCCACCGAGCCGTAGATGGCGTGGTAGCGGAAGACGCGCGCCACGAAGTAGGTGTAGCCGAGCTTCGCGCCCTCCCAGGCGAGCCCGGCCACCAGGCCCCCGGCCGCCGCCGCCCAGAACCGGACCTTGGTGGCCGGGACGATGAGGTAGAGCGTGGCGAAGAAGGCGCAGGTGAGCAGCACGCCGGCCGCGACGCCGAGGGTGCGCGTGCCGGTGCCGGCCAGCCACCCGCGCGCCTCGACCCCGAGCGCCACCGAGGCGGCGAGCAGGATGGGGCCGAGGGTGAGGCCCATCCAGTAGATGATGGCCTGCTGGCCGACGGGCCGCCGGCGCCGGATGCCCCAGATGTCGTTCACGGCGCGGTCGAGGTTCGAGAAGAGCGTCACCGAGGACCAGACCAGCAAGGCTCCGCCCACCAGGCCGGCGCTCCCGGCGTGGGCGTTCGCGATGAACCGCTCGAGGTGCGGCTCGAGCGACTCCCGCGCCCCGACCGCCAGGTTCTCGAGGAGGGCGTCGTTCACGAGGACGCGGACCCGCTCCATCCCGGTGAAGGCCTCCACCACCGAGAAGGCCACCACCAGGCCGGGAACGAGCGCGAAGAGCGAGATGTAGGTGAGCGCCATGGCCCGCAGGCGGACGGTCTCGCCCTCGAGCACCCGGAGCGCCGTCTCGATGGCGGTGGGCGCGAACCGGATCCACCGGCGCAGCCGGCCGAGCAGGGAGGCGGCGCGCTCGACCGCCCTCACGGACGTTCCGTGGGCGTGCGGCCCGTCTCCGGCGAGGCCGGATCGGTGGCGGGCGAGGCCGCCTCGGCCGGGGTCTCCTCTTCCGCCCGCCCGCGCTGCCGGCCGCGATCGCGGTCGCGCCGGTCGCGGTCGCGCCCGGGCTCCCGCCCCTGCTCCACCCGCTCGTGTCGGCCGTAGATGTCGAACTGCTCCTGGTGGTAGTGCTGCTGCGGCCTCACCTGGATGGTCTTGTTGAAGCGGTCCATCAGGTAGCGCAGCTCGTCGCGCTCCGCGCCCTGGAGGATGCGGGCCACCTCCGGGCTGCAGTTCACCACCAGCACCGGCTCCTGGAAGTGCGGCGCCTCGCGCCGGATCTCCCGGAAGATCTCGTAGGCCACCGTCACCTTCGACTTCACGTGGCCCTTGCCGTCGCAGTACCCGCACGGCTCGGCGCTCATGCGCGTGATCGACTCGCGCACCCGCTTGCGCGTCATCTCCACCAGGCCCAGCTCGGAGATCTTGAGGACGTTGGTCTTGGCCTTGTCCCGCCCCAGCGCGTCCTGCAAGGCCTTGAAGACCTTGTCGCGGTTCTGGGGTTTGTCCATGTCGATGAAGTCGATGATGATGATGCCGCCGATGTTGCGGAGC
>DATIUR010000223.1:0-6534 GCA_035466675.1 Anaeromyxobacteraceae bacterium
CGAGCGGCAAGCGGAGGAGGGCGACCAGGGCGGTGAGTGCCTCTGGAGAGTCCTTCGATCCGAGCAGCACCACGCCGAGTTCTGCACTCGCCGTGCAGCAGTACTTGCAGCACGCGTCGCTCGCCGAGCATTCCGGCTCCCCTCGGAATGCGAACGCGGCGAACACCGCGTAGTCGGCCAGCCTCACCTCGCGCTGCTCGCGTGTGTCCGCTGCGCCGGTCGTGAGCGTCAGAAGAGCCGCGAGAGTAGCCACCGTTCCTGTCATCATGGAGACACCCAGACACAGCTGCCAGCATCGGCATCGCGCGTTCAGTTTCCTGCTGGTCGAACACCGTGTAGACCCACTCAGGGCGTACCGCCAGGACTCGCTTCTGGCGGGCAGGGCTCCGGCTGCGAACTCTTCGCGGGCGGCGCGCCGGTCGTCAACGGATACGGGCAGGTGCACTCGACCGTCACTCCGCACACCTGCCGCTTCTCACCGCACTTCCACTTGGAGCTGAATTTGTCGAAGTACACTCGTTCGACATTCGCAATGCCGGTTGTACCTTGGATACGAGAACGGACCTCGCCGCCGTAATAGACGACGCACTCAGTTCCTCCCTCCATAACCGTCCAAGCACATTCTCCCCCGGGAGTATCGGGAGGGTGCGCAGGAAGACCGCCGGTTGAGACACAGGCCAGTGCGAGGCATGACCAGACCGAGAACCAGAGTCTCATTTGCAGGCATCCGTGATGGATTGCGCCGAGCAAGCGCCGGAGTCGCCGTCACCATTCATCGAGAGACTGCCCGAGGCCGAGTTCGCCTTTACAGACGAGATCTTCAAGGCCAACTCCGCCATTCTGAACTCGGTCCTCGGCCCCGTTGCTGGCGGGCCAGCCTGAGGGCCGCCTTGAACAGCGCCGGAATGAGCCCGGCGCGGAACCCGAGCGCTTCGAGCGTGATCTTCTTGCCCTCGCGAAGAACTGCTGCCACGCGCGGCCCCAGCACCGTCTCCGGCTTCGCCAGTGCCTCGACGACGCGCAGGTGCTCCCGGTCGAACGCAGAGAGCTCCAGCGTCCGGAGATGGGGCCGCGCGCTGTCGTCCTCGAGCAAGTCGAGCAGCCGATCGGAGACGCCGCAGAAGCGAACTCGCCGTGCTCCAAGATGAGCCAGCATCGACAGGCAGGTGTGGAGCCCCATGGGATCGGCGTCTCCGACGAAGGCTATCGGGGCCGAGGGTGCCGGGGCCAGTCGTGCGAGAATGCCTGATTGCGCTGGGGTCGAGATGCCAGATGCCACGACGACCGCAAGGCCCGGAGGCCGGTCGGCGATCGGCCAGCGGCTGAGAACGGCCTCTTTCGTCACCACCAGGACGCGGCGTGGGGTTCGCGCCCCCGCGAAGACCCGCAGCGGGCCGTCGCCTGCCAGGTCTTGACCTTCCCACTGGTCGGGATACCTGTCGGCCAGCTGGCGAACCCGTGTCCAGGATCGCGCGACCGCACGGCGATCCACCTCAAGAGTGCTCATTCATGTCTCCTCCCTCCTCCCCACGTCGAGCCGTGAAGCGGAGGAGAAGGCTCACGGCCGTGGGGACCGCCGAGGCTACGAGCCACGATGCAAGTAGCAGAGAGGCGGTTCCGCGCCCCTGAAGCGGGACGTTGGGATCGCCGCCCGTCAGCTTGTCCGAAATGCCGTACGAGAGCATCAGCACGTAGGTGCTCGGCGCGTAGGGTACCAGCCGTACGATGACATTCGCGAGGAGCACGTAGCCCGTCGTCGCGCCGAGGACGACCAGCCATGCTCGCGGACCTCGCGACGCCCGCAGCCAGACCGCGAGCACGAGTACGGCCGCAGCGAGGACGGCAGCAAGATCGAGAACCGCCAGGAGGAGGCCGGGCACTGTCAATGCTGCGGCGCCGGCGCCACCGGCACCCGCTCGGTCAGCGTGGTCACGCCGGCGACGCGCCCGCCGCGCAGGTAGAGCCGAGGCACGCGGGCGGCCACGCCGGCCAGGACCTCCCAGGAGATGGTGTTGTCGAGCGCGGCCAGCTCGTCGGCGTCCACCTTCTCCTCGCCGTCCCGCCCCAGCAGCGTCACCACGTCCCCCGGCTCGGCGCCGGGCACGGCGGTGAGGTCCACCATGCACATGTCCATCGCCACCCGGCCCACCACCGGCGCGCGGCGCCCCCGGACGAGGACGTGGGCGCGGTTCGAGAACCCGCGCCGGTAGCCGTCGGCGTAGCCGCACATGACGAGGCCGATCCGGGAGCGGCGGGCGGCGGCCCAGGTCCGGCCGTAGCCGACGGTGGCCCCGGGCTCGACCTCGAGGACCCGCGCCACCCGGCTCCGGAGCGCCATGACCGGGCGCAGGTCGGCGTCCGTCCCGCACCAGGGGGCGGGCCGGTAGCCGTAGAGCGACAGGCCGGTCCGGACCGACTCGAGCGCCATCTCGTGGTCGAGCAGGACGCTGGCCGAGGCGGAGCAGTGCCGCTCCGGGATCCAGGGCAGCCGGGCCGAGACCTCGCGCAGGACGTCGAACTGGCGCCGGGTGAACCGCTGGTCGCCCTCCTCCGCCGCGGCGAAGTGGGTGAAGAGCCCCTGCACGCGCAGGCCGGGCATGCCGCGGGCCCGCTCGGCCAGCGCCACCAGGGCGTCGGGCGCCAGGCCCTGGCGGTTCAGGCCCGACTCGAGCTCGAGGTGCACCGGCACGGTCGCGCCGCGCGCGCGGGCGGCCGCCGAGAGCGCCTCGGCCAGCTCCGGGGCGGCCACGGTGGGCGAGACGCCCAGGGCCACGGCCCGGGCGGCGTCGGAGGGCGGCGTCCAGCCGAGCACGAGGACGGGGGCCTCGATGCCGGCGCGGCGCAGCTCCTCCGCCTCGTCGAGGCAGATGACCGCCAGGCCGGCGGCGCCCGCCTCCAGGGCGGCCCGCCCGCAGGCCACCGCCCCGTGGCCGTAGGCGTTGGCCTTCACCACCGCGTAGAGGCGGGCCGGGGCCGCCCGGTCCGCCAGGATGCGCAGGTTCGCGGCGAGCGCGTCGAGGTCGATCTCGGCCCACACCGGCCTTCCGCCCCAGCGGGCGGGTTCGAGGGACATGGCGCGCATGATACCCCCTCGACCGGGGACGCGCGCTCGGCGTGCCCGTCTGCTAGATTCCGGGCGCTCTCGATCGGGCCCCCCGGCCCGGAGGGGGAACGCGTGACCAAGTACCAGGATCTGTGCAAGGCGCTGGACGACGCCCGGTCGAACTTCTCGGGCTACCGCTCGGAGTGCGTCCTCTTCGCGGCGGCCCTCTCGCGCGGGTTCGTCGAGTACTCCGGCTGGCCGCGGGACCAGGTCTCCTACGAGACCTCCTACGAGAGCATCGCCGGCCCCGGCGGCCCCTCCGTCACCCAGAAGCCGGAGGAGGCCATGTGGCTCGGCGAGGACGGCTTCTGGCACCTGCGGATCCGGCTCGGGCTCCAGGCCAGGGAGCGGGACCTGATCCGCCTGGAGGTGCGCATCAAGAAGCTCGAGACGCGCTACATCGTGAGCCTCTTCGGCGTCGAGGACTACGAGGTGGCCGCGCCCACCAGCGACGACCTGCAGCACGTCTACGACTCCATCCTGGCGGCCATCCGCCGCCACTACGAGAACGGGCTGCGTCTCTTCCTCGAGAACGGCGGGCGCGGGCTCAAGGTGCAGATCTCCGCCGCGCGGCTGGTGGACATGGCGGCGGGGAAGGGGAGCGGGGTGGCGTAGGGGTGTCGGGCCCGCGGCGCTCGCCCCCAGCTCCCGCGCCGGAGGATCCGGCGGACCCCTCGGCGGACGGCGCCCTGGTGGCGCGAGCGGTCGCCGGCGACCGCGGCGCGTTCCGGGTGCTCTACGACCGGCACCGTCCCGCCGCCTGGCGCCTGGTGCGGGCCTTCGCCGCGCTCGACCCGGACGACGCCGCCGACGTCCTGCAGGACGCCTTCGTGCGCGCGTTCGCGAGCCTCCCGCGGCTCTCCCGCCCGGAGCGGTTCGGCCCGTGGCTCCTCGCCATCGCGCGCAACCGGGCCCTCTCCCGCCTGGCGCGGGGCAGGGCGAAGGAGCGGTTCGCGGCCGACCTCTCCCGCGAGGTCGAGGCCCTGGCCGCGGACGTCTCGACCCTCCCGGAGCCCGACGCGGGCGTGGAGCTGGAGGTGGTGCGGAGGATCGTGGCGGAGCTGCCCGAGGGGGCCGAGAAGGAGACGGTCCGGCTCTTCTACCTGGAGGGAGAGCTCTCGGCGCGCGAGATCGCGGAGCGGCTCGGGGTGGGGAAGAGCGCCATCACCATGCGGCTCGAGCGGTTCCGGGCCAAGGTGAAGCAGCGGGTCCTGGCCGAAGTGGCCAGGCTGCGGGGTGAGGAGTCATGAAGGACGTGACGCACCTCACGGCCGCGACCTACCAGGGGCTGCTCCGCGGGGACCTTCGATCCGAGGAGGCCCGGGCCCTCGCGCGCCACCTCGAGGAACCGTGCCGGACCTGCGAGGCTTTCCTCGCGGATCTGCCCGCGGCGGACGGCCTCGACGGGCGCGCGGACGCGGCCCTGGGGGCGCTCGGTCCGGGAGGGGCCCCCGGGAACGACCTCGAGTTCGCCCGCATCGAGCGGCGTCTCCGCCAGGGATCGGGGGCGCGCCGGAGGCCGGTCCGCCTCCTCGCGGGAGCGGCCGCGGCGGTCCTGCTGGCGGGGCTCGCGGGCCTGCTCCTGCCGCGCGGGCAGGTGGAGCGGCCGGCGTGGGACGGGATCAAGGGCGAGGCGCGGGCGATGCCGGCGCGGCTGCGCTTCCTCGTCGTCGCGCCCGACGCCGGGGGGCGTCCCGGCCTGGAGAAGGGCGTCCCGGGCCAGGCGGTGAGCGACCGCGCCAGCCTCCAGTTCGAGGTCGAGATCGGCCGGGCCGCCGAGGCGGCCATCGTGCGCGTCTCCGCCCGGGAGGCGCCGGAGGTGGTGTGGAAGGAGCGCGTGGGGACCGGCCGGACCACGGTCTCCCTGGGCGGCCGCCCCGCCGCCTACTCCCTCTCCGGGCTCTCCGGGGTGCAGCGGTTCGTCCTCCTGGCGAGCGAGGAGGGGCTGGACGCGGCGCGGCTCGACGCCGCCGCGAGGGCGCTCGCCCCGCCCGCTCCCGCGTCGGCGAAGTCGCGCGCGCTGGAAGGGCTCTCCCTCGACCTGCTGGAGGTGGAGGTGCGCTGAGGTGAGGCCGGCGCGGCCGGGACGCGCGGCCTAGAATTGGGACTCGATGCCGTCCACCAGGGGCAACGTCCGATCGCTCGCCGTCGCCGGGATGGCCCTCCTCGCCTGCGCGACGACGCAGGGCGAGAAGGGTCGGCTCGCGCCGATCGACGTTCCGCCCCGCGCGCTGGCCGAGGCGCACGCGCCCCGGCGGCTCGCGCTCGTCGTCGGCGTGCGGAGCTTCGACGACCCGGGGTGGCGGCCGCTGCGCTTCCCGGACGCCGACGCCGCCGCCCTGGCCTCCGTGCTCCGCGATCCGGCCCTGGGCGGCTTCGACGAGGTGGAGGTCCTCGCCTCCGACCCGACCCGCGCCGACGTGCGCGCGGCGCTGCGGCGGCTGGCGGAGCGCTCGCGCGACGATCGCGACACCGTCGTCGTCTACGTCTCCTCCCACGGCACGCTGGCCCGCGACGCCGCCGGCCAGCTCCACCGCTACCTCGTCGTCCGCGACACGCGCGCCTCGGACGTTCCCGGGACCGCCCTGTCGATGGACGACCTGAAGGCCGAGTTCGACCGGCTGCGCTCCCGCCGGAAGGTGCTCGTCCTCGCCACCTGCCACTCCGGCTCGGGCAAGTCGCTCCTCCCGGAGCCGGTCCAGGCCGAGCTGGACGGGATCAAGGCGGGCTTCTTCGTCCGGCCCATCGAGGAGGCGTCGAAGGCGAGCGTCGTGCTGGCGGCCAGCGACTGGGGGGAGACGGCGCGCGAGGACGAGAAGCTGGGGATGGACGTCTACACGCACTTCCTGGTGGAGGCGCTCCGGCTCGGGGCCGATCGGAACGGCGACGGGGCCGTGACGGCCTCCGAGGCGCACGACTACGCCCGCAGGATGACCTGGGAGTACACCGGCGGGCGGCAGCGCCCCAGCGCCGAGTCCTCGGAGGTGGGCGCGGACCCCATCGTGCTGGTGGGGAAGATCGCGCGGCGGGGCAGGCCGGAGCTGTACAGCTACGCGCCGCGGCTGGACGGGTTCACGGTGCGCGTGGACGGCCGGCCCCTGGCCGAGCTGCCCGGCGGGCTCGCGCTCGCGGCCGGCCGTCACCGCGTGCAGCTCGCCAAGGGGAGCGGCCCGGAGATCTGGGACGGCTGGGTCGGCGTGGGGGAGGGCGATCGGATCGACGTCGCCCACCTGGTTGCCCGCGGTGCCGGCCGATGGGAGGTCTCGCCCCGCGCCGCCTTCCTCTCCTTCCTCGACCGGAGGAGCCGCGGGGACGTGCTCGGGCCCACCGCGGGGGGCGGGCTCGCGCTCTCCCGTTCCGACTGGCCGCGGCCGGGGATCGCCCTCCGGCTCGACGTGGCCGCCTCGGCCGGTCGGTCCCGGATCGAGCAG
>DATIUR010000224.1:0-4219 GCA_035466675.1 Anaeromyxobacteraceae bacterium
AGGGGCGGTCGACGGCATGGCCGGCGCCCGGGCGCAGGCGGCGAGCGCGACGGCGAGCGCGGCGGCTGCGACGCTGCGTGTTCTCACGGGGGCTCCTCGGTCGAAGGTGCGTCGACCTTCTAGCCGCGGCGGGCGGCGCCGGCAAGGGGGCGCGGGCCGGCGCGAGGCGCCCTCAGGGCCCGTGAGCCAGGTAGCACAGGACCTCCTGCCTCACGCAGTCGGCGTGGAGCCAGAGGACCCGGGGATCGCCGGGAAGCGGGAAGTCGATCACCCGCACGACCGGGGCGAGGCGGGCGTCATCGGGCATGAGCTCACCCAGGCGGTTCGGGGCCTCGCGCAGGCGCCGCTCGTCCAGGTGGTGGCCCGAGCGCGTCGGGTAGAGCGCCAGGTAGAGCATGTTCGCCTCGACCAGGTCGTTGAAGAAGTGCGAGCCCAGCGAGACGTCCGGGATGACGTCGCCCATGCGCAGGATCTCGCAGATGGCCGAGACCCGGTTGATCTCGGCGAAGCCCACCGGGACGCCGAGCGCGACGGTGGTGGATCCCCACCGCCCCGGTCCGAGCAGGAGGACCCGCAGGCCGCGGGAGGCCTCCGCCCGGTTCAGCCGGCCGATCAGGCGCGCCACCTCGTACCGATCCTGCGTGGGCAGGACCGCGTAGGCGTCCGGGTCCACGTACACCACCCGGTCGACCGCCGCGCTGGTGCTCTGCCCGATCACCGGGCCGCGGCTCGAGAGCAGGACCGCCTCGGCGGCGAGCCCCGCCGGAGGGGGCCGGATCACGCCCCCCTCCTTCACCTGGAGCGGCCGGCACTGGACCAGGTTCAGGCGGAACTCGCCGTCGACCAGGAAGTTCGCGGTGAACTCGACGTCCACCGGGTAGCGGTAGGCGTCCTTCAGGGTCCCGAGCAGGCCGCGCATCTCCTCCACGAACGGGGTGGCCCACAGGAGCTTCTCGAAGGTCAGCACGAACCCCGCCTCCTCGCGGGCGGTGGCGAAGAGGTCGATGGGAAGGTCCGGGCTCTCGCCCACCACGGTGTCCACCAGCTCGGAGGCGAAGCGGTTCGCCTCGAGGTCGATCACGTCCACCCGCCGCTGGGCGTACTCGGTGACCTCGTCGAGCGTGGTCTCGTGGCGGAGGGCGGGGGCGTTCAGCGCCACGACGCGCGTGTAGTCGTCGTCGGAGCGCTCCACCGCGCGCGTCCCCATCCCGAAGACCAGCCGGACCACCCCGGCCTCCGGCTCGATGGCGGCGTTCCAGACGTAGGGGTTGTAGGAGAGGGCCACGCCGGCCGCCTGCGGGTAGAAGAACCGCCCGTTCACGCCGCCCGAGACGCGCTGCACCAGGATGGCCATCTGCTCGTCGCGGTCGAGCAGCCCGCGGTGCTCGCGGTAGCGGAGGGCCTCCTCGCTCATGGCGCTCGCGTACACCCGCCGCATGGCGTCGAGCACCTGCGCGAGCCGCTCCTCGGGGGAGCCCTGGTTCGGGCAGAAGACGCTCTCGTATTTGCCGGTGAATGCGTTCCCGAAGCTGTCCTCCAGGAGGCTCGAGGAGCGGACGATGATGGGCGACTGCCCGTAGTACTCGAGCATGGTCACGAGCTGCTGGCGGACGAAGTCGGGGAAGGTGCCGGAGAGGATGCGCTCGCGCGCCTCCGCCGCTCCCTCCAGGAAGGAGGTCCGGTCGCGCTGCTTCTGGCGGGCTCGCCAGCAGCCGTTGCGCACGAGGTAGGTGTAGAAGACGTCCGACCCGACGAACCAGGAGTCATGGGGCTCGAGGCGGTGGCGCCAGTGCGGGTCGGCCCGGAGCAGGATGGCCCGCGCCAGCAGCATGCCCGCCGCCTTCCCGCCGACGAGCCCGGTCCCGACCAGCCGCCGCCGGATGGCCAGGAGGTCCTGGAGCTCGAGGCAGCGCGAGGCCAGGTCCAGGAGCCGCTCGTCGCGCGTGAGCAGCATGCGGAGGAGGGGCTGGAAGACCTCCGACACGTCGCTCCAGGGGCGGATGCCCCCCCGCGCCGCCTCCAGCACCTCGCGCGCGTGCAGGAAGCGCCGGTCCCAGACGTCCAGCCGCGAGACGCCGTCGAGCCGGCGCTCGGAGAGGTCGGCCATCGCCTCGGCCAGGGCCGCGCTCTGGGTGAGGGGCCGGAAGGTGGCGCCGTCCCAGACGTGCGGCAGGTACATGGTGGGCGAGTGGCGATCCTGCACCTTGAGGGGGTGGACGTGCAGGTCGCGCTCGTGCCGGAACACGTCGAGGAGGAGCTGGGTCGTGCTCCGGATGGCATCGACCGCCTCGTGGGAGTGACCCTCGCGCAGGAGCGCGAAGTAGGTCACCGTCCGCAGCTCGTACAGGTACGGGCAGGTGACCATGAAGAAGTTGCCCAGCATCAGGTCCGAGTACCAGTCGGCGGCCAGATCCGAGAGGCAGTCGAACACGTAGAAGGCGCCCATCCCGGCCCGCTCGATGACGCGGTGGATCGAGGCGGTGAAGCTCTCGAAGCCCACGGCCGGGTTGAGCCGGTGGACCTCGGCCCCGCGTCCCTCCTCCACCAGCGGCGCGTGGCGGGCGAACCGGAAGTAGACGACCTTCCTCCCGTCGGCCAGGGCGCGCGCCACGAAGGGCGCCACGAAGAAGGCGTAGTCGTCGATGGCGTCGAGCTGCCAGACGACGTTGTCCCCGGGCCGAAGGCCCTGGAGGACGCGGTCCAGGTCCGCGAGGCCGGTGCCGGCGGGCGGGAGGGCGGTGTGCATGCGGGAGGCGCCGCCCAGTGTACGCGGCGCGCCGCCGGGCCGCCATCGCGCGCGGCGGCGGGGCGGCCTAGAGGTCGAAGCAGTCGACGAAGAGCACCTCGTCCGTCCGGGACCGGATGCGGCGGAGCAGCTCCTCGGGCGGGCGCTCGTCGAGCGCGATGGCGCAGGAGGCCGCCACGGCCTGCTCGAACACGGTGTTCTGGACCTCCTCGACGTTGATGCCGGCCTCCCGGATGGCGCCCAGCACGTTGGCGAGCACCCCCACCTTGTCGAGGTGGCGCACCACCAGCTTGGCCCGGGCCGGGGTCTTGCGCGCCACGTTCACGCAGTTCGGGACGACGCCGGTGCGCACGAACGAGGCCACGATGCGCACGGTCTCGCGGGCGATGGCGTCCTGCGCCTGCGCGGTGGAGGCGCCGATGTGGTGGGTGCCGTAGACGTTCGGCAGGCGCGCCAGCTCGCTCTGGAAGTCGGCCTGGCCCTTCTCCGGCTCCCCGTCGAAGACGTCGGTGGCCACCCGGATCCGGCCGGCGCGCGCGATCTCCAGGAGCGCCGCCTGGTCCACGATCTCGGCCCGGGCGGTGTTGACCAGGGCGGCCCCCGGCTTCATCGCCTCGAGCACCGCCCGCGACACGATCCCGCGCGTCTCCTTCGAGAGCGCCAGGTGGAGCGAGAGGGTGTCCGCCTCCCCGGCCAGGGAGACGAGGTCGGGGGCGCGCTCGACCCCGAGCTCCCTCGCCCGCTCGTCGTCGAGGGAGCGCGACCAGGCCACCACCCGCATGCCCAGGGCCCTCGCCCGGACCGCCACCTCGCGGCCGATGGACCCCGTGCCGGCGATCCCCAGGGTCCGGCCGAAGAGCCCCCGCGCCTCGGAGAAGCCCTTCTTGTCCCACTTCCCGGCGCGCAGCATGGCCACGTTGTCGGGGATGCGGCGGTCGAGCGCGATGGCCAGGCCGATGGCCAGCTCGGCCACCGCGATGGAGTTCTGGCCCGGGCAGTTGGCCACGTACACCCCGCCCCGCGAGGCGGCGCCGACGTCGATGGTGTTCACCCCGGCGCCGGCCCGGACCACCAGGGAGAGGGCGGGCGCGCCCTCGAACACGTCGGCCTGGACCTGCTTGGAGCGCACCACCAGGATGGTCGCGTCGCGGGCCGCGGAGGCGAGCTCCTTCGCGGGGATGTCCGGCCGGACGTCCACGGTGAGGCCCAGCGCGGCGAAGTCGGCCAGCCGGTCCTTCGGGAAGGCGTCTGCGACGAGGATCTTCATGGCAACCTCGGCGTGGGAGGATGCCCGGCAGGATAGCGAAAGGCGCGCGGGAAGCGATCGGCGGTCGCCGGACCCCTTGGGGCCTCCCGCCCGTGGCGCGGAGCGGGCGCTACTTCGCCGGCGCGGCCGGGGTGGCCGCCGCGGGGGCCTGGGCCGGCGCGGCAGCCTTGGCCGGCGCCGGGGCCTTGGCCGGCGCGGGGGCCTTG
>DATIUR010000225.1:0-5836 GCA_035466675.1 Anaeromyxobacteraceae bacterium
CTTCGCGGCCGAGGCGCAGCAGGGATGGGTCCACGTCAGGCTCCGTAGGAGAGGGCGAGGGCGCGGGCGAGCAGCTTCCAGCCGTCCACCGCCACGAAGAGGAGGAGCTTCAGGGGCAGCGCCACGCTGGTCGGGGAGAGCTGGGTGAGGCCGAGCGCGAGGAGCACGTTGGCCACCACCAGATCCACCACCAGGAAGGGCACGAAGACGAGGAAGCCGACGGTGAAGGCGCGGCGCAGCTCCGAGACCACGAAGGCCGGGGCGATCACCGCGAAGTCCTCGGGCCCCGGCTCGGACGCAGGCCCGGCGCGCAGCCGCCGGGCCACGTCGAGGAAGGCCGCCCGGTCGTCCGGACGGGCATGGCGGGAGAGGAACGCGCGCAGCGGCTCGGCGGCACGGCGCGCCGCCTCCAGGGACCGGGCCACGCCGGCCCCGGGGGGCGCGGAGCGCGCCGCGGCCAGCGCTTCCTCGGCCACGGGGGCCATCACCACCGCGGTGAGGAGGAGGGCGAGCGTGGTGACCGCGGTGGCGGGCGGCACCTGGGGCGCCCCGAGCGCGGACCGGGCGATGGAGAGCACCACCGAGATCTTGAGGAACGACGTCAGGGTCACCAGGGCGGCGGGCAGGAGCGCCAGCGCGCCCAGGAGAAGGATGAGCTCGGCGGTGCGGCCCGCCACCGGGCCGGCCGCAGGGAGGGAGAGCGCCGCGATCACGGGTGGTCCTCCGGCGGGCGGCCGAGATCGGCGAGGCGCCTGACACCGCTCGGGCCGAAGCCGACGAGCATGCGCCGGCCGCTCACCTCCACGACGGCGATCCCCGCGTCGCGCCCGAGCGGCCGCGCCTCCAGGACGGACAGTCCCCCCGCGGACGGCCCCCGAGGCGACCGGGACCGGGCGAGCGCGACGAGCGCCCCGAGCCCCCCGACCGCGGCGGCCGCGCGCGCCGCGGCGGGGGCCAGCTCGCCCGGCGCCAGGGCGAGGAGAAAGGCGGCGGCCGCACCGATCCCGAGCGCGGCGGCTCGGCCGCGGGGGTCGCCGAGGAGCCGCGGCCAGCGTGGCGCGCTCATGGCTGCCCCTCGAGCGAGAGGATCCGGACCCCCACCGAGCCGTCGACGTCCACCAGCTCGCCGCGTGCGATCGCATGGTCGCCGGCGCGCAGGACGACCAGGCCCCGGCGGTCGACGGGCAGCGGGAGGACGGCCCCCGTCTCGAGGCGGGCGAGGTCGGCGAGGGGGACCGGGAAGCGGGCGAGCTCGACCTCGAGCGTCACCGGGATCTGGGTTCTCTGATCGGCCACGGACGTCTCCTCCACGTGAAGCGAGTCATCCTCCAGGCGGCCGGCGGCGCGCAGGCCCCCCGGGAACGCGAGAACGTGACGACCGCCTGGCGGCTGGTCGAGCAGGACCACGTCCCCGAACGCCAGCGCGTCGATCTCCTCCGGCTCGAGCCGGGTCCACCCGGACCGCAAGGACGCGGTCGCGCAGAGACCGGCGGGCAGGTCTCCGACGAGCGTCGCCCCCCCGAGGGCGCGCACCGCCTCGGGCGGCAGGCGGAGGAGGGCGCGGCCGGAGGCCTCCCCGAAGGTGATGCGGACATCGACGAGCAGCGGAGATCGACTGCCGCCGGCGGTCCTGGCCAGGCGCGGCGCCGCCCGCTCGTCGATCTCGGGCGCGGCGCGGCAGGCTCCCTCCAGGGCGGCCAGCGCGAAGAGCTCGAGCGCCGACTGCTCGAGGGGCGTGAGCGCGGTCGCGGCCGCCGATTCTCCCGGTCCTCCCGCCAGGCGATCGACCAGCCGGGCCACGAGCCCGGCCTCCACCTCGAGCGCTCCCGCCGAGGGGATCGCGCCCAGCGCGATCCCGAGCTGGCCGCAGCCCAGCCCGCCGCCGTCCGAGCCCGGGAGCGCGCGTCCCTCGATCGCCACCGGGCAGCCGAGCAGATGGGAGAGGGCGCGGGCGGCCCCCTCGGCCGCCCGCGCCCCGACGGCCCGGCTGCCGCGTCCGAGCTCCGCGTATCCGCGGCTCAGGGTGGGGAGGTCGAAGGGCAGCGCCATGCGCGGAAGTCTCTTCACGGGGAATGCCACCCCCGTTGCCCCGCGAAGTCGCGGGTTTCGCCGCAAGGTGAGCCGCCCCGCCGTCCGGGCCGCGGACGACGGAGCAGGCGGTGCCCTACCGCCGCGCGTCCTCGAGCCGCTCCCGGAGGAGCCGGGCGAGACCGGGCGGAAGGGGGTGCCCGGGTGAGGACCGGAGGGCCTCCGCGACCCGGGGGTGCTCCCTGCGGAGGCCTTCGAGAGCCGCGGCGCGATCCGGCCGCGATCGACCGGTGGCGAGGGCGACGGAGAGCGCGGCGATCCGCTCGCGCCGGGAGGAGGCGGCGAGGGCCCGCGCCCGCTCCGAGGTCTCCGCGGCGCCCGGCTCCGCCCAGCGCCCGAGGAGGTCGGCCGCGCGTTCCCGCGCGAAGACGGCCGCGAAGGCGGCGAGCCGGAGGTCGGCGGGCGTCACGCGGGCGGGCTCCTCCGGAGCCGAGAGCGAAGCCCGAGGGCCGCCAGGGCCGCCGCGCCCGTCGCGGCAACGCCGGCGAGCACGAGCAGGAGCGGGGAAGGGGACGACCTGGGCGGCGGCAGGGGGCGGGAGGCGCTCTCGACCGCCGCCGCCACCACCACCGCGACGGCGGAGGGATCGAGGCCGTCCGCCGCGCCGGCGACCAGATCGCGGATCCCCCGCTCGAGCCCCCGCACCGCGTCGCAGGCCGACGGCCGGCACTTCACCAGGGCGGCCGCGCGCGGCGGGCGCGGGTCGCCGGGTCGGAGCGGGTCGCCCTGGGGCAGGCCGAAGTGGACGCGGGCCTCCACCACGCCGTCGATCGCCTCGAGGCTCCGGGAGAGCTCGCCGGCGAGGGCGTGGAGATAGAGGGCGTGCTCCTCGGTCGGCGTCGGGACCATCCCGCCGCGGCCGAACACGTCGCCGAAGCCGGCGGAGCGGGGGCGCGGGAGCTCCCGCTCCGCCAGGATGCGCTGGGCGCGGGCGGCGTCTCGGCGCCCCACCGCCACCGTCCAGCCGCCGTCCGCCCCGTCCTCGCGGACCTTGCGCCCGGCGATCCCCACGTCGTCGAGAGCCACCAGGATCTCGTTCACCTGGGGCTCGGCGAGCCCGTGCAGGATCTCCTCCTCGCCGCATCCGGAAAGGGTGACGGCGACGAGGAGGAGGGCGGCGGGCGCGGCGAGCGGCGTACGGGCCATGGCGGCCTCCAGCCCGGGAACCGGGCTCAGATCTGCGTGTTGAGGGCCTGCTTCACCGCCTGCGCGCCGTTCTCCACGAGCTTCGACGCGAGGTCCACCGTCTGGGCGTAGCGGTAGGCCTGCGCCTGGAGGCCGAGCAGCTCCTGGGCCGTGAAGGTGCGCCCGCTCCGTGCCGCCTGGAGGACGGCGTCGAGCCGTCGTTGCGCCCGCTCGATCGACTCGAGCGCCGAGACGGCCGGCCCACCCGGCGATGGCTCCGGGGCGGCGGGGTGCGCGGTGCGCCGCTCGAGGACCTCCCCGAAGCTCCGGGAAGGCGCGGGGGCCTGGGCCGCGGGCGCGGCGGGGGGGAGCGGGCCGACGGGGGGGATGGCCACGGCGGGCACCTAGTGGATGTTGTGGATGGCCGCCTTGGCGCTGTCGTGCTTCACCTTCATCACGTTCGACAGCGCGGTGTACTCGCGGCTCTCGCGCTGCACCGACTCCTGGAGCTGGAGGAATCGCAGGTTGGACGCCTGCGCCTCCTGCTGGATGGTCCGGGCGGCCTCGACCATGTCCCCCTCGCCGGCCGCGCTGCCGGCGCCGGCCAGGGGGCCGCCCCGGGCGGCGCCGCCGCCGGAGGCGGCCGCCCCCCGGACGGCGGCGGAGAGCACCATCCCGCCCGGAACGTACGGCGCGGCGAGGCCGACGGTGGCGGCGAGGCCGGAGGCGACGGAGTGGGCGGCGCTGCGGAGCGCCCGCTCGAAGCGGCCGGGCTCGGTCTTCTTCTCGGTGGTGGGCGCGACGTGGATCGACTCGATTCGGTTCATGGTGGTTCCTCCAGGCGAGGCGGGAGAGCAACGGCCGTGCCCGCCCGAAACGCCCCGGGATCCGGCCGCCTCCCCGGCGCACCGCTCCCCGCGCCGCGCCCCCGCGTCCGCGCCGTGGACCCCGGCCGGCCCGGGCGCCCCGCCTCCGCCCGCCGTGGTACCTTCCGCCCCGGTGCCGCGCGAGTACCTCCGCCGCCTCTCCGACGCCATCGTCCACGCCCAGCGGCCCATCCGCGTGCTCCGGTCCATCAACTGGGGCACGAAGGTGCACGAGCGCTTCTTCCGCCACGGTGCCCGCGAGCTGCCCCGCCCCGAATACGCGCCGCTCGGCTTCGCGCCGGACCAGAAGGTGAAGGAGCTGCGCGCCCTGAAGCGCCAGATCCGCGGCCGGAACCCGGTCGAGGACCTGCTCCGCCGGCGCATCGACGAGTTCGTGGCCATCGTCCAGATGCTGGCCGTCCGGGGAACCCGCCGCTTCTACGAGATCTCGCGCCGGATCTACGGCGACCCGCGCGACCGCTTCCCGGATCACAACGTGGACAACCTCGCCATCGCCCGGCTGTGGGCCTCCCGCCCCCGGGCCCGCGACGAGGAGCAGGTCTTCACCGCGGCCGAGGCCGCCGAGCGCATCGCGGAGATCTGCGGCCCCTACCTGGGCGGCCACGTCAAGGTCGCCGTCCGCTCCCGGCTCACCGCCAACGCCGCCTCGGGGGCGACCCACATCACCCTGCGCAAGGGGGCCCGATTCAGCGAGCGGCAGGTGCGGGCGCTCTCCCACCACGAGGGGCTCTGGCACGTCCTCACCTCCATGAACGGCTACCGGCAGCCGGTGCTCACCGTCCTGGCGGTGGGCCTGCCCCGCTACCTCGAGTCGCAGGAGGGCGGCGGGATCGTGGCCGAGTACCTCACCGGCAACATCACCGACGAGCGGTACATCGAGCTGGGGGAGCGGACCATCGCGGTGGACATGGCCGCGCGCGGGGCGGACTTCCTGGAGGTGTACCGCTACCTGCTCGCCCGCTTCCCGCCGGAGAAGGCGGCGCTCATGAGCGAGCGGGTCTTCCGGGGCGGGGTGGTGGAGGGCGGGGCGCCCTTCACCAAGGACGCCGCCTACCAGCGCGGCTACTGCCGGACCTTCAACTTCCTGCGGGCCGCGCTGGAGCGGCGGGACGTGGACCTGGTGCGCGCCTTCCTCGCCGGCAAGATGAGCGTGGACGACGCCGAGCTGGTGCGCGACCTCGTCGAGGAGGGGCTGTGCGTCGGCCCCACCTACCTGCCGGAGTGGTTCATCGACGTGGACCGGCTGAACGCCATCGTCACCCACAGCGTGACCATGAACCGCTTCAGCCTGCCCTCGGTGTCGCGCTACTACGCCCGGCGCCGGGAGGGGCGGACGGCGCGCGCCGAGCTGGCCCCTCCGCGGAGCGAGCCGGACGCGGAGGAGCGGGTGGCGGCGCTGGAGGGGGACGAGGGCGACCGGGAGTAGGCGCGCCGGATCACCGGCGCCCTCCGCGCGCCGCGACCGCGCGGGCCACGGCCTCGGCGAACCGCTCCGGCTCCTCCGGCGAGAGCACCACGCGCCCGTCCGAGGTCTCGAGCAGCACCCACGGGCCGCCGCGCCAGGCGTAGAGCCGGAAGCTTCCCAGGGCGTCCGACCGGAAGCGGCCGTGGTGGACGCCGCCGCCGGAGTACCCCGCCACCCGGCGCAGGCCGCGGAGCGCCTCCGGGGGGAGGACCTCGGCCTCGCGGATCCCCGCGATGGGGATCTCGAGCGGAGAGGCCAGCGCCGCTCGATC
>DATIUR010000226.1:0-8079 GCA_035466675.1 Anaeromyxobacteraceae bacterium
CAGGCCCAGGCAGAAGCGGATCACGGCGACCCCCCGAGGCCCATGGCGTGGCCCTGCCGCACCAGCGCCGCGGCCGCGGTGGCGGGCGCCGAGGCGAGGAGGGCGAGCGCCCAGGCGGCGAGGGACCGGACCATGCCGGGATGGTATCGTGACGGCCGGAGAAGGAGGAAACCCTGGACCTTCCGCGCCCCGCGTCCGGCCTCCTCCGGCTCCTGGCCGGCGCGCTCGCTGCGGGGCTGGGCCTGGCGGCCGTCTTCCTCGCCGTGCAGCGGCGCTTCCTCTACTTCCCCGACCGGCAGGATCCCGGGGCGGCCCTGCGCGACGCCTCGCGGCTCGGCTACGACCCCGTGCGGGACCGGGCCGGCGCGCTCCTCGGCTGGCGATCCCGCCATCCCTCCGGGCGCGCCGGCGGGACGGCCCTCGTCCTCCACGGCAACGCCGGGCACGCCCTGCACCGCGCCTACCTGCCCCGCGTGCTCCAGGCGCCGGGCGTGCCGCCGGTGGACGTGCTCCTGCTCGAGTACCCGGGCTACGGGCCCAGGCCGGGGAAGCCGACCGAGGCCTCCCTGGTGGAGGCCGCCGTCGAGGCGGTGGACCTGCTCGCGCCGGCGGGACCGGTCCTGCTCGTGGGCGAGTCGCTGGGATCGGCCGTCGCGTCGCTGGCCGCCGCGCGCCGGCCAGGCGCGGTCCGGGGCCTCTTGCTCGTCACGCCGCTCGCCAGCGTGCCGGCGGTGGCGCGGCGCCACGCGCCGCTCGTCCCCTCCTTCCTCCTGCGCGACCGGTACGAGAGCGCGCCGGCGCTGGCCCGGTTCGGCGGTCCGGTCGCGTTCCTCCTGGCGGGCGAGGACGAGGTCGTCTTCGCCGACCTCGGCCGTTCCCTGCA
Source organism: Anaeromyxobacteraceae bacterium (assembly GCA_035466675.1). Classification (GTDB taxonomy): domain Bacteria; phylum Myxococcota; class Myxococcia; order Myxococcales; family Anaeromyxobacteraceae; genus Anaeromyxobacter. Next base: position 884 of record DATIUR010000226.1, read on the forward strand.
CGATGGCTACCGGGGCCCGAGACGCCTGGCGGTGCAGCAAGGCGCCTCCCACAACACCCTGCGGTACGACGCGGGCGATCCGACCTGGCGCGAATCGGTCTCCTTCCTGCTCGGCGGCTGACCCTGGGTGGCGCCCGCCCCGCCCGGACCCCGCGAACGCGGGACGGGCCAGGCGGGTCCGGTGCCCTCTTCCGTCCACCGCTCCTGGGACCTCGGCGGGACCGGCGGTTGCAGGACCCCCCGGGGCTTCCGCCGCAGGGGCGGAGCCGAAGGGAAGGCAGGCTGACGACGTCGCTTCGAGCCCGGCTGGTCGCGGGTAGCGCCGCGCTCATCGTGGCGCTCTCCGGGCTGCTGCTCGTCATGCTCCCGTCGCGCCTCGACGCCCTCTCGCGCCGCTGGATGGAGAGCCGCGCCCTCGGCATCGCCCTCCTCGTCGCGCGCTCGACCGAGCCGGCGCTCGATTTCGACGACGGGGCGGCCGCCGCGAACGCGCTCGCCCCGCTCGGCGACGGAGCGCTCTACGCGGTCCTCTCCGGCCAGGGCGAACGTCCGCTCGCCGTGCACGGCCGGCCGCCCCCGCGGCTCCTTCCCCCGGCGGGAGGGCCCAGGACCGCCTACGAGCCCGACCTCCTCCGCGTGCAGGTCCCGGTCCTGACGCGCGCGGGCATGCGGGGAACGCTCGAGGTCGGCTTCGGCCTCGAGGAGCTCGAGGCACGCCACCGCGAGGCGCGAACCCTGGTGGCGGGACTGTCGGCCGTCCTCCTCGTCGCCGGCCTCGCCCTCGCCTGGGCGATGGGCACGGTGCTGGTCCGCCCCGTCCGGCGCATCACCGAGGTGGCGACGCGGATCGCGGCGGGCGACGAGGGCGCGGCGGGCTCCCTCCCCCTCGAGCGCACCGACGAGGCGGGCGCGATGGCGGCGGCGCTGCGGCGGATGCTGGAGCGCGTCTGGGAGCAGGCCGCGCGGATCCGCGAGATGAACCGCGACCTCGCCCTCCGGGTCGAGGAGCGCACCGCGGAGCTGGCCCGGACGAGCGAGGCGCTCGCCGAGCTGCGTCGAACCCAGCAGCAGCTCGTGGTGGCGGACCGTCGCGTCAGCATCGGCCGCCTGGCGGCCGGCGTCGGCCACGAGATCAACAACCCCCTCTCCTACGTCTCCGGCAACCTGGACTGGCTCCGCACCGAGCTCGGCCGCCTCCAGCGCGCCCTGTCGAGCGGCGACCCGTCCGCCCGGGCCGGGGCGCTCCAGCTGATCGGCGAGATGGCCGCCGCGGTGATGGAGGCGAAGGAGGGCACCGATCGCGTCCGCCGCATCGTCCGCCAGCTCAAGGTCTTCTCGCACGGCGGCGACGACGAGGGGCGCGAGCGTGCGAGCGTGGCCGAGGCCATCGGGGTCGCGCTCGACATGTCGGCCCACGAGATCCGGCACCGGGCCCAGGCGGTCAAGAGCTTCCGGGAGGCGCCCCCGGTGCTGGCGAGCCCGGTCCAGCTGGCCCAGGTCTTCGTGAACCTCCTCGTGAACGCGGCGCAGGCCATCCCCGTCGGGGCGGCGGACCGGAACGAGATCCGCGTCTCCCTCGGGACCGACGAGAGCGGCTGGGCGGTGGCGTCCGTGCGCGACACCGGCTCCGGGATCCCGGAGGACGTCCGGAGCAGGCTGTTCGACCCCTTCTTCACCACCAAGCCGGTGGGCGAGGGAAGCGGCCTGGGGCTGGCCGTCTCCCAGGGCATCGTCCGCAGCCTGGGCGGGGAGATCACCGTCGAGAGCGAGGTCGGCGCGGGCAGCACCTTCACCGTCCGCCTCCCGCCGTGCCCCCCCGACGTCGAGGCGAGCCCGGTCCGCCAGGAGCCGGCCTCCACCCCGCCCCCCCGGCGCCTCCGGCTCCTCCTCGTGGACGACGAGCCGCTCGTGACCTCTTCCCTCGTCCGCTCGCTCGGCTCCGAGCACTGGCTGACGGTGAGCGGGAGCGGGCGCGAGGCGCTGGCGCGGATCGAGGCCGGCGAGCGGTTCGACGTCATCCTCTGCGACCTGATGATGCCGGAGATGACCGGGATGGAGCTCCACGCGGAGCTGGCCCGCCTGCTGCCCGACCAGGCGGCGCGCGTGGTGCTCATGACCGGCGGCGGTTTCAGCGAAGGGGCGCGCGCCTTCCTCGCGTCGTGGAGCGGCCCGTGCCTGGAGAAGCCGGTGGACCTCGACAAGCTCAGGAGGCTCTTCCATGAGCGCTGCGCATGACCCCGCACGCCGTCCCGCCCCGGGCGGCGGGCTCCGGCCGTGGCGGCGGGCGGCCGCGGCCGCGCTGCTCGTCGCCGCCTCGCTCGGGCCGGCCCGCGCGGCGCGGGCCCAGAAGGTGGAGATCGGGACCGTCGGGCTGGACCGGCTCCTCGACCTGTCGGTCGAGTCGGTCTCGCGCCGCGAGGAGCTGGCCTCCGACGCGCCCGCCGCCGTCTTCGTGCTCACCGCCGAGGACATCCGCAGCCAGGGCTTCCGGACCGTGGGCGAGGCGCTGCGATCCGTTCCCGGACTCTTCACCTACCTCGACGGCCACTGGTCCTCGCTGGGGGTCCGCGGCGTGGGGCTCCTCGCCGACTACTCCACCCGCGTGCTCTTCCTGGTGGACGGCCACCCGCTGAACAACTCCGTGGGCATCGGAGAGTCCTACCTGGGGCGCGACCTGCCCCTGCCCATCGGCGCGGTGAAGCGGATCGAGGTCATCAAGGGGCCGGTCGGCGGCGTGTACGGTCCGACCGCGTTCCTGGGGGTCGTGAACTTGGTGACCGAGGAGCCGGGGAGCAGGAAGCTCGCCGCCCGGGCGCTCGGCGAGGCCGCGCAGGGGAGCGTCACCGGGGGCGAGGTCGAGGCCGTGGCGGGCCGGGGAGACGAGCGGTGGAGCGGCATCGTCTCGGCGGCCGTCCACGGGAGCGCCGGCCAGGACGTGTGGTTCCCGGAGTGGTCCCTCTTCCCCGGTCCCGATCCGGTGCCGGGCAACGTGGTCTCCGGCGTCGACGTCTCCTCGGCGGCGCACGCCTACGCCCGGGGCGCGATCGGGGGCGTGGACCTGGCCGGCGCCTGCGGCCACTTCCGGCGACGGCTTCCCTCGGCCCCCTACGAGAGCCTGGTGGGAGACGAGCGGACCACCCTCTCCACGCTGACGTGCTTCGCGCAGGCCTCGACCGTCCGCCGGCTCTCGGAGTCGTGGAGCGCGGGAGGCCGCGTCGCCTACGACGACTTCGAGTACCGCGACGCCTACGCCTACGACCCGCCGCCGGCGAGCTGGGGCCTCTTCCGCGACAGGGCCTACGATCGCTGGGTGACGGCCGAGGTGAGGGCGGACTGGTCGCGCGGCGCCTCCGCGCGCGCCTCGGCCGGCCTGACCGCCGAGGCCCACTGGACGCACCAGGAGGCCTACTCCGACGACCTCCCCTCGCTCGAGGAGGACCCCGTCAACGGCGTGGGCGTGGGACCGATCCCGAAGGACTACCGCACCCTGAACGCCTGGGCGCTCGGCGAGGTCCAGATCCTGGCGTCGCTGCGCCTGCAGGCGGGCGCGACCTTCTACGTCCACCAGATCTTCGGGAGCCGCCTCACCCCCAAGGTGGCGGCGGTCTGGCGGCCGACCCCGGCCGACGTGGTGAAGGTGCTCTACGCCGAGGGGTTCCGCGCCCCCACCGCGGCGGAGGCCTTCTACGAGGACGGCACCGACTTCGCCGCCAACCCCGACCTGGGACCGGAGCTGGTCCGCTCCGCCGAGGTGGTGGTCGAGCGGCGCGTCGGCGACGTCCTGTCCCTCTCGGCCTCGGGGTTCTGGAACGACTACCGCGACCTCATCCAGTTCCAGACGGTCCCCTGGGCCGGCGGCGGAACGCGCCAGGTCCCCTTCAACGTGGGATCGCTCGCGGTGGCCGGCCTGGAGGCGTCGGCGGTGCTGCGCTGGGGCGACCTGCTCCAGGCCTGGGGAGGGCTCTCCGTGCAGCGGGTGGTCGAGGGCGACGCGCCGAACTTCCCGGCGCTGACGGCCTCGGTGGCGCTCTCCACGCGGCGCCCCTGGCGGCCGCTCCGGCTCTCCCTGAACGTGGCGGCGACTTCGGCGCGGGACAAGGACGCCACGGCGCTCGTCGCGGGGCAGCGCGAGCGTCTCCCGGCCACCGCCGTCGTCGGCGCCGCGGCCACCCTCGACGTGCCGGGCGCGAGCGGCCTCTCGGTCGAGCTGGGCATCTCGAACCTCCTCGACGCGCGCGTGCTCCATCCGGTGGCGGGCGACTTCAGCCCCGTCTCCGAGATGCCCGAGCCCGCCCGCACGGTCCGGCTCGGGGTCCGCTGGGCCCGCTGACGCCGATGCGCCGCGCCGCGCTCGCCACCGCGCTCCTCGCGCTCCTGCTCGCCCCGCACGCACGCGGGGTCGAGCCGCTCCCGGCGCGGCAGCGGGCCCTCCTGCTCCTGCGCGTCCTCGTCTACGACCGCAACCTCGCCGGCCGCGTGCCGGGCGACATGGTGGTGGCGGTCGTGTTCCGGCCGGGCGACGCCGGCTCGGAGGCGGAGCGCGACGCCATGCTGGCGGCCTTCGAGGCGGTGGCGGGCGACGTCGTGGCCGCGGGGCGGCCGGTGCGCGCCGTCGCGGTCCCGGGGAGGGGAGCGGCGGATCTGGAGGCGAGGCTCGCCCGGATCCGCCCCGCCGCCGCGTACGTGGGCGCCTCCCTGGCCCGCGAGGCGCCCGACGTGGCCGCGGCCACCCGCCGTCGCGACGTCCTGTCCGTGACAGGCTCGCGAGAGGCGGTGGAGGGCGGGGTGGCGGTCGGCCTCGTGAACCTCGGAACGCGCGCGGGCCTGGTGGTGAACCCCGAGGCCGCGCGCGCCGAGGGGGCGGACCTGGACGCGGCCCTCCTGGCCCTCGCCGAGGTGGTCCCCGGGCGGCGCTGAGATCAGCGCGGCGCCAGGGCGTCGGCGACCGGGAAGCGCGGGGCGACGTCGACCGGGATGGCGTCGAGACGCCGAAGGACGCGGCGGACCTCCGGGCGGACCACGCCCATCCGCTCGAGCAGCCCGGCGGCCGCGGCCCGGTCGCCCCGGGCCTGGATGGCCAGGATCTCGCGCGCGAGCGAGAGCACCGCCTCCTTCGTCCTCGCCACGTCGAGCGAGAATCGCCCGTCCGGTCCCGCCCGGACGGCGCCCGCGTCGAGGAACCAGGCCAGCTGGACCGCCATCCCCTTGCCGTGGGCCTCGTTCACGCCGAACCGGATCGACCGGAACATCGAGGCGAGGTAGGTGGGGTAGAGCGTCCGCTCCATGGCCCGATCGATCTTGCCCTCGTCGAGCAGCTTCTGGAGCGCGAGGAGCCCGACCACGTCGGCCTTCGCCTCCTCGAGGGCGCCGTAGGTCTCGGCCAGCTCGGCCCGCACGGTGGTCCGGCGACCCGAAACCGCGATCTCGTGCGGCCCGAGGCCGTGGACGAGCTCGTGCATCAGGATGTGGGTGAAGAAGGGCTCGAACGCGATCCGGTCCCGCAGCGCCGGCGCGAGCGCCACCCTCGAGATGGGGACGAGCACCTTCGCGAACTTCGCCTCCTGCACGTTCTTCAGCATCACGCGCTTCGAGCCGTGCTCGCGCAGGATCCGCTCGTCGTTGGGCAGGTTGTAGGCGGCGGTCATCACGCCCCGGGCGGCGTCGCCGGCCGCGAAGACGAGGTTCACCACGCGGATGGGCGCCAGGGCGCCCACCTTCGGGTTCCGGAGGGCCGGGTCGAGGGGCAGCGCGTCCTCGATCCCCTGCAGCTCGGCGCCGAAGCGGGCCAGCTTCGCGGTCTCCGCGTCGTCGCGGACCGCCACGAAGGCCTCGAAGGCCGCCTTGGCGCCGAACCAGCCGTCCTCGTAGACCTCGTAGGGCCCGATGGTGGGCTCGAGCGCCGAGGTGAGGCCCATCCAGGCGAGGTCGCTGCCGGCGTAGTCGTTCCCGAGGAAGGCCTCCGCGCGCGCCTCCAGGAAGCGCCGCAGGGTGGGGTCGGCGGTGAGGGCCGCCGCCTCGCGAAGGAGCGCCGCCGCCCGGGCCAGCTCGCCCTGGTACTCGAGGGCGTACGGCACGACGGCGATGCCGCCGCCGGGCGTGCGGCGGAGCACCGTGTAGAACCCGCGGGCCGCCTCGGCCTCGGCGGCGGGGAGCGCCGAGAGGAAGCGCTCCACCTCCTCCCGGCTGGCGCCGGCGGGTAGAAGCTCGCCTCGGCGGGCTTCTCCGGCACGCCGGGCAGGAAGGGGCGGTCGTGGTCGAGGCGATCCCAGGGCCCCTTGTTGCGGAGGAAGAAGGCGAGACGCGCGCGGCCGAGGGCGGTCGGGTCGCCGGCCAGCCCGAGCAGGAGGGCCTCGTTGCCGGCCCAGACCTGGCGGAGGAAGAGGGCGTCCATGAGCCGGGCCGCCTCGACCAGCTTGCCCAGGGCCGCCCGCTCCGTGGCGGGAAGCCCGTCGAGGTCCGCGCGGAGGACCACGGGCGCGTACCGGGCCTCGAGGCGGCGGAGGGCCGCCGCGTCGGGCAGGGGAGCCGGCGCGGCCGCGAGGGCGACCGCGGGCAAGAGGGCGAGGGCGACGACCGTCGTGCGCATGGCTTCGGACCTCCGGACGCCCTTCTACAACGGAAGCCCGCCGAACGCCGTTGACATCGCAGCCCCGCCCGGGTTCTCAATGGAGGACCGTGGCCTTTCCCCCCGCCGAGCAGTACCTCGGCATCCTCGTCGTCGCGGCGCGCCAGGCGATGCGCCAGGCCATCTGCGCCCGGGCGAAGCCCTACCGGCTCACCTCCCAGCAGTTCTGGAGCCTGGTGGCGATCCGCCTGTGGCCCGGGATCACCCTGGGAGAGATGGCCGAGGCGATGCGCCTCGATCCCCCCGCCGCCTCGCGGCTGATCCAGCAGCTGGTGTCCCGGCGCCTGGTGGAGGAGCGCCCCGATCCGAGCGACCGGCGCCGCGTCCGGCTCCACCTCGCCAGGCGGGGGGAGGCGCTCGGGGAGCGGCTGGCCGCGATCCACGACGAGTTCCGGTCGGCCATGTGCCGCGGGATGGACGACGCCGAGATGGCCGCGCTCCACACCGGGCTGCGGCGGATCGTCGACAACCTCGCCGAGTTCCGGACCGAGGCGAAGGCGGCGGGCTGCGAGGACGAGGCGCGCGCCGAGGAGCGAACGGAGCTCCGCGCCGCCAATCCGCCGCGGCGGGT
>DATIUR010000227.1:0-3166 GCA_035466675.1 Anaeromyxobacteraceae bacterium
GCGGCGGAGCGCGAGAAGGCGCTCGCGCGCGCCCGCGGCGAGGCGATCACGGCCGGGATCTTCGTGAGCTACGGCCCGGCCCCGCTCGTGGTGGTGATCGAGGACGAGGTCTTCGGCCGCCAGCGCGTGGCCATCGCCGACAAGATCAACGAGTCGGCGCGCGGCACGGCCCGGGCGGCCTCCGCCCGGATGCCGGCCGACGCGGCGCTGGCGCGGGAGCGCGCCGCCCGGAGGAGTCCCGCCATCGCCCACGCCTGGTCGGTCTTCATCGGCCAGCCCCTCCAGATCCCCGTGCCCCCCGACGCGGAGGAGGCCGCGATCCGCGCGGCGCGGGCGGGCGACCTGCAGGGCGCCATGCGGGCGCTGGGGGGGCCGGTCCGGGAGGCGCTCGAGTCCGCCGCCCGGGAGCAGGGGGACCGGCCCGGCGACGTCTACAACAGCGGGGCCGCCCTCTCCGAGGACGCCCTGATGGCGTTCCTGTCCGAGGTGGAGGGGACGCGCACCGTCCGGCGGGTCGAGGTCGCTCCCGAGGGGATCCCGGATCGCCTGCGGGCGCGCTGGTTCTTCGGCGCCGAGCCCCAGTCGCTGGTCGTCTGCCTCGGGCGCGACGGACGGGTCCACGAGATGTTCCGCCGCGTCGGCGTGGCCACCTTCAAGGGCCTCGGGAGCGTCGTGGTCTGGGAGCTGTGCGCCGACGCGGACGGGCCCGGCGCCCTGGCGTCGGCGCTGGGGCCGGCCTGGGCGAAGGGCGGGGCCGGCTGACGGCCTCGCCCGCCGGAAGAAGGAGACCGGCCGGATCGCGGTGGCGCGCCGGCCGGCCCCCGGACTTCCCGCGCTAGTTCGTCCGCGCGGCGGCGGAGTCGATGGCGGCCTGCTCGTTCGCGTACATCCAGCGGTTCTTCACGAAGGCGTTGGTGAGCCGGGTCACGCAGCTCGACCACTCCCCGGGGTTGGCGATCCCGCCGCAGCTTCCGGCGAGGCGCTGGCTGAAGGGGCATCCGGCCCCGTCGGCCCGGTCGCGCACGCCGGTGTCGATCCCGTTCACCCACACGGTGGCCGCGCCGTCGGTGCCGGGGCACGCGTCCACCGCGTCCGGCGCGCCGTCGAGGTCGGCGTCGGGGTACCAGCCCACGTCCCAGAGGAGCGGCCGGGTGAGGTCGGCCCGCTGCCCGGCGGGGAAGACGACGTCCACCGAGTGGGTCAGATCCGCGTTGATGGCCGGCTCCATGAGCTGGTTCGGGAAGGCCGAGACGTCGAAGTGCGAGATGGAGGACCCCGGCTGGACCGGGTTCGGCGCGTAGAGGAGCGCGTAGCCGTCGCGGGCGCCGGCGCGCAGCGTCGGGTCGAGACCCACCTTGGCCACGACGCCCGGCAGGGCCGCCTTCACCCGAGCCCCCAGGTCCTGCGTGATCATGACGGCGGGGATGGTGATGGGGCCGCTCCCCCCCAGGCCGATGAGGCCGGCCGTGTTGTTCGCGACCACCAGCGCGACGGCCCCCGCCGCCTGGGCGTTGGCGGCCTTGGTGACGAAGGTGCAGGAGCCGCGGTCGACGAGGGCGATCTTGCCGGCCACGGCCGACGTCATGGGGCCGCACCCGAGCGTGCTCGACGACGACGGATTCGCCGGGAGGCCGAGGGCCACCTGGCCCGAGACCCCGGCCTCGGTGAGGGCCGGGCCGAAGGCGGCGGTCCCCACCGGATAGCTGTCGGCCAGGCCGGCCGGCTCCTTCACCATGAAGGACGGCCGGGCTCCCAGCGCCGCGGGCACGCCCGCGGTGACCTGCTCGCCGTTCCACACCACGCTGCCGGTGTTCACCGCCGAGAAGACGCGCTCGGGGTTGGTCATGTCGTTGCGGACCTGGCCGAGGAGGTAGTCGTAGTAGTAGCGCGAGTAGACGTCGTCGTGGCCGAGGAGCTTCTGGCCGGTCGAGACGCTGGTGAATGCGGCGAAGCCGAGCCCGTGGGCGAACTCGTGCAGGAGCACGGCCACGAGGTCGATCCTCCCGGTCGGCTCGCTGGCGTCGAGCCCGTAGTACCAGCCGCTCGTCTCGAGGCAGCCGGGCGTCCCGATGTTGCTGTTGAAGCGCGCCCGCAGGTCGGGCGTGCCGGGCTCGAGGTCCTCGCCGGCGATCTTGTTGGCCAGCGCGGCGTGGTACCAGGTGCCCCCGAGGGGAGCGCGCAGGAAGTCGCGCGAGGCGGTCAGCGTGCCGGCGGAGCCGAGCACGGCGCTCGTGGCGGTGCAGGAGAGCGGGTCGAACCGGGCCAGGATCTCGACCGTCACCGCCGAGTCGAGCTTCGCGCCCCAGATGTCCGCGGCGCGCTGGAAGGCGATGAGGCGCTGCTGGCCCACGGTGGTGCCGGCGTTGCCGCCGACCGGCGCTGCGAAGGTGGGGTCGTTGAACCCCTCGCCGGGCCCGTCGCCGTTCACGATGACGACGTTCGCCGCCAGCCCGGCCGCGGGCGCGAGGAGCGTCGCCGCGGCGACGCCGAGGATCCACGTCCTGAAGGTCGCGCGCATGGTCACTCCTCCGCCGTGGCGAGGCTGGGCTGGGCGGGGGCGAGGAAGTCGGCCGCCTCGCCGGGTGAGGTCACGCAGCGGGCGACGACCTGGCCGTTCACGACCCGCGCGACGGAGAGGCTCTCGAAGCGGCCCTGGAGGTCGACCTGGACGGTGCCGTCCGGGAGACGGCGCTCGGAGAGCCCCTTGTCCGACTGGGACAGGGCGTCGCCCGTCGCGTCGGCGAGCGCTTTCGACTCCTCCGCGGTGGGGGCGCGCAGCGCGCCGTCCTCGTCCACCGCCACCTGGGCGGAAACCACCGCCGGCAAGAAGAGCCCGATCGCAGCCGCCAGCGCGGCGAGCGACGGGATGCGGAAGAACGCCATGGGGTACTCCTCCGTCGGAATGTAGGAACGGAAACTACACGGAGGCGCCATTAGAAGGGAATGCGCGGACGGCCGCAGACGTCCCATTCGGGGCCGCCTCCGAAAGGCCGAAAGGGACGGGCTCCTTCCCCGCGCCTGGCTCAGGATGATCCGAGGGCGGCGGCGCCTCGCCGGCGGCGAAGGAGCGCCAACGCCGTCACGAGGCCGAGGGCGCTGCCCCCGCCCCCGTCGCATCCGCACCCGCCCCCACCCCCGCCCTCGTTCGCCGCGACGCAGACGCCTC
>DATIUR010000228.1:0-2580 GCA_035466675.1 Anaeromyxobacteraceae bacterium
CCACATCTGGCGCTGCACCGAGAGCGGCCGGTAGCAGTCGTACACGCGGAGCCGCAGGCCCTCCCGTTGCAGGCGGGCCGCCGCGCGGGCCAGGCGCTCGGCCACGGGGCGAAGGAGCAGGCAGCGCGCCTCGGGGTAGAGCCGCCTTCCCAGGAAGTTGTCGGCCGTGGCGTAGCGCACGTCGAGCACGGCGTCCGGGACGAGGCGCGCGGCGTCCACCAGGTCGTGCGGAGGCGCGGCGAGGGCGAGGGCGAGGGCGGCGGCCAGCACCGCGGGATCTTACGCCCGGGCGCGCCCCGGTCGAAGCGCGCGGGCGGCGCGCCAGGCGATGGGGACCGCCCCGAGGAGGACCAGCGCCGCGCCGCTCGCGATCTCGTTCGCCGACGCCGCCGGATCGGTCGCGTTCCGGCCTGCCCACAGGAGCCAGGCGGCCGGCAGGGCCAGCGCGAAGCGGAGGGGGGGCCGCTCCAGGCCGGCGAGCGACGCCGTGCACACGAGGAGGCCGAGCGCCACGTCGTGCAGGACGGGGAAGGCCTCGCCGTACCCCAGCAGCAGGGGGGCGAAGACGAGCCACAGGCCCACCGCGAAGCCGGCCCACGGGACGCGCATCCACGGGAAAGGTTAGTCCGGCTCCTCCGGCCGGCAAGCGCACCCGGCCGGGCCTCCCGCTCGGTGGGTCCGGGAGGGGCGAGCCCGCGGCGATCGGGTGCGGCCGGGGGTCGCGCCGACGCACTTGCCAAGCCGCACCGGATGGGGCTTCCTCCCCACGTGAACCAGGCCGGCCCGGCGCCAGCGCTCGACCGCTGCCCCTCCTGCGGACAGGCCTCGGCGGAGGTGGCGCGGTGCCCCAGCTGCGGCGGGAGCCTCCTCGTGGACGTGCTCCTCGATCCCGTACCCGAGGACCGGCGGATGAGGTTCAAGGCGGCCAAGGCGGCCGCCGCCGCCGGGATCGCCGGCGTGGACTTCGCCTCGGCGCGGGCGGCGCTCGATCGCCCCGGCTCCCCCGTCGCCGCCGGCATCCCCCGAGACCAGGCCAGGGCGCTCCTCGCCGCGCTGGCGGCCGAGGGGTTCTCCGCCGCCGCGCGGGCGGCGTTCGGGAAGACGCAGGCGCGCCCGGCGCCCCGGAGGGCGCCCCGCGCGGCCGCCGCGGCGGCGATCGTGGCCGTGCTGGTCGGGGCGGCGGTGGCCGGCCTCGTGCTGCGGCGGTCCGGCGAGATCGGTAGCCCGCCTTCCCCCGACGCGGCGAATGCGCCGGCCCCCGCTCCCGCCCCGACGGCCGCGCCCGCCCCGCCGGGCTCTCCCCGGCCGCTCTCGACGCCCGAGCTGTTCCGCCTGGCCGGACCGGCCATGGCGGTGGTGAGCTGCCCCGGCCGCCTCGGCAGCGGCTTCTTCGCGACGCCGGACCGGGTGCTCACGAACGCCCACGTGACCTGCGGCCCGGACGCGACGCTCGAAGTGAAGCTGGCCGACGGCCGCGCCCTGGTGGGGCGGGTGCTGCACGCCGACGACTGGCTCGACTTCGCGGTGGTGGAGGTGCCCGGGGCGAAGGTGGCGGCGCCGCTCGGGCTGGGCGACTCGACCGCGCTCGAGGCGGGCGATCCGGTGGTGCTGGTGGGGAGCCCGCTCGGGCTCGACGCGACGGTGCACGAGGGGAAGGTCAGCCACGCCGCGCGGAACCTGCACGGCGTCGCCCACGTCCAGGTGAACGCCGACGTGAATCCGGGCAACAGCGGGGGGCCGCTGCTGGACGGGCGGGGGAGGGCGGTCGGGGTCGTGACGCTCCGGGCCCGCGACGGGACCGGCGTCGGCTTCGCCCTGCCGGTCGAGTACGCGCGCGAGGCGCTCGGCGCCCCCGAGGGAGAACCCGCCGCCCGCGCGCGATGGGCCGCGACGGTGGCCCGGGTGGCCGGGGAGGACGAGGCCGAGGCGAGCCGGTTCGCGGCGCGGCTGGAGCGCCCCTTCCTGCTCGCGGCCATCCCGGCCGGCGCCGCCCTCGGGGTGGTGGTCATGCAGCGGTGGCCGGGAGGTCCCCGGAACGTGGCCCTCGAGGTCGAGGTCCGGGACGGCGCGAAGGTCCTGTGCGCCGGGAAGGGGGTCGTGCGGGAGTGGACGGCGCTCGAGGCGAAGCTCAAGGAGCTTCAGGACCTGGGGCGGGCCGAGCGCGTGGTCCGCTGGATGCTGCGGCGCGGGCTCGCCCGCGACGTCCACGCCGGCGGCGCCGAGGTCGAGGTGTCCGGTTGCCCGGCGCCCGCCGCGGCCGGCGCGGTGGTCACGCTGCGCGGCGGCGAGGCGGACGAGGCGGCTCCGTTCCCGTCGCGGGAGATCGCCGAGGGGCGCCGCGCCGCGGCCGCCCGGGCCGAGCTGGCCGCCCGGATCGACGCGGCCGGCCGCGCCGACGCGGAGGGGGCCTGGCGCGCGGCGTTCCGCGAGGCCCGGGGGCGGGTGGCGGCGCTCGAGGAGCGCCGGCGGGTCTACCGGGACGCCCTCGACCGGCAGAACGACGCGCTGCTCCTGGCCGAGGCCCGCCAGGAGCTGCCCGGGGTCGAGCGCGAGCTGGAGCGGGCCCGGGAGGCCCTGGCC
>DATIUR010000229.1:0-8365 GCA_035466675.1 Anaeromyxobacteraceae bacterium
AGGGAGGAGCACCTTGGGGCTCGCGGACTTCTCGCAGACGAGCACCACCGATCCGTCGCCCAAGGGCACGATCACGATGCGCCGGGTGGTGTAGTGGAGGTCGAGGTGCGTCGCCTGGCCGGTGGCCGCGTGCAGCGCCCGGAGCGAGTCGGCCGCCGCGGCCGCCGCCTCGCGGAGGCTGGCGTCGAGCTGCTCCGGCGGCAGCGCCTGCGCCACCGGCCGGCCCTCGCCGTCGCAGAGCATGGTGCCGAGCACTCCCGGCAACGTGTTGAGCTCCTCGAGCATCGCCTGCATGGTGTCCCCCTGGGGGCGACGAGGGTCAGGGCTTCCTGTTGAGGAGGTCCCGGATCTCGGCCTGGACCGCCTCGACGTGGTCGTCGGCGTGCACCAGGACGGCGAGCTGGTGCTCGCGCGTGGTGAGGAGCAGCACCAGGCGGCGCGCGCCGTGGCCCACGCCCAGGACCAGCCGGCCCAGGCCCAGGGCGTCGCCCAGGCGCTCGCCGGCGCGGCCGAGCTCGAGCGCCGCCTCGTCCTGGGGCGTGCGCGCGGCGTGGCCGGCGACCGGGCCGTCCTTCCCGTGGAGCGTCGCGCCGAGGACCCCCGGGATCCGTCCGATCCGCTCGGTGGTCTCGACGAGCCATTCCAGGCGCGAGCCGGAGGGCGCGGGCGCCGCGGCCGGCTCGGCCTGCGTGGGGAGTCCCTTCAGGTCCACGAGCAGCGGGGCGAGCCCGCGGGTGATGGAGACGCGGGTCGGGGCCGCGTCGGACTCCAGCCGGTAGCTGGCGCCGGGCCAGCGCATGATCCGGCGGAAGGCCGCCTCTCCGGTCGCTTCCCCGGTCTCGGCGTGCACGAGGCGGCCCTGGTCGAAGTACAGGGTGCCGGAGCGGGACGCGTGCTGCACCGCGACGGAGCCGGTGTAGCCGTTCACCCCGTTCAGCGTGACGACCTTCCACAGCGCCGTCTCCTCCACCGTCCCGTGGAGGTCCTCCTCCGCCCTCGGCCCCATCGCTCCTCCCGTCCGCGCCTCGGCAGCCGGAGGCGCGGAGTCCCCATGGGGTTCTTACCACAGGCGGGAGGGCGGTCCAGGAAGCGCGCCCCGTGCGCGGCGATCAGATCCGCTCCGCCATCCTGGCCAGGCCCCGGAGGTCGTGCACGTCCTCCTCGAGGCGCGGCACCACGGCCCGCGGCAGGCCGGGCTCCGCCGCGAAGAGGCGGTCCAGTGCCCGGGCGTCCGCCCGCGCCCGCGCCTGGTGCTCGGCCAGCGCCTCGGCGAGCCGGCCGCCCAGCTCGCCGTCCCCGGCGCCGAGCGCCGCGGCGATCTCCCCGGGCGAGGGGAGCGGGGCCGCCTCGCCCCACAGGTCGGGCGTGACGCGGTTCGCCACCATCCCGGCCACGGGCATCCCCTCGCCGCGCAGCCGCCGGTGGAAGGCGAGGGCCTCCTCGATGGAGGCCTCCGCCGGGCTCGCCACCATCACGAAGCCCACCTCGGAACGCCCCAGGAGCTCGCGCACCGCGGCGGCGCGCCGCTTGAATCCCTCGTACATGCCGTGGAAGGAGGAGAGGAACTGGCCCAGGTCGGCGAGCACCTGGGCGCCGGTGAAGCGGGCGAGGACCTTGGCCAGGTAGCCGCCCGACATCTGCGCGAGCCGCAGCGACACCCGCCCCGCCCCGATGGCCGGCGCGAGCAGCCGCCGGGCCGACTCGTTCTCCAGGAAGTCGAGGACGCGGGTGGGGGCCTCCAGGAAGTCGAGGGCGTGGGCGGTGGGGGGCGTGTCGAGCACCACCAGGTCGTAGTCACGGTCGGTGGCGAGCTCGTAGAGCTTCTCCATCGCCATGTACTCCTGCGAGCCGGCCAGCACCGAGGACATCTGCTCGTACAGGCGGTTCCCCAGGATCCGGTCCCGGGCCGCCTCGCTGGGCGCGTGGCGCGCCACCAGGTCGTCCCAGGTCCGCTTCACGTCCAGCATCATGGCGAAGAGCTGGCCCCGGGGGCGCAGGCCGGCCGCGGCGAACCGCTCCGCCGGCACCGCCGACTCCACGTTCCCGAGGGCGGCGAGCCCGAGGGCGTTGGCGAGGCGCCGGGCCGGGTCGATGGTGCAGACCAGCGTCCGCCCGCCCGAGAGCGCGCGCTCGAGAGCGATGGCGGCGGCCACGGTGGTCTTCCCGACCCCGCCCGAGCCGACGCAGACGGCGATCCGCCGCGACGCGAGCGCCCCCGTCACCGCGGCCACGGTTCCCTCCCGGGCCCGGCGTCGAGGGCCGCGGCGATCCGCTCCACCGCCTCGCGCCCCCAGCCGCCCGGGCCGAGCAGCGGCAGGACCGTGGTGGGGAGCCCCGTTCCGTCCCGCGCCCGGGCGACGTGGCCGGCGGCGAGCCGCGCCCGGATGGCCTGGAGGCGGGCCGCCGCGGCGGCCGGGCCGACCGGCGGGGGGCCGCCCGAAAGCTCGCCCAGGCGCCGCTCCTCGGCCGGGGTGAAGCGGCCCTCCGGCACGGCATTCACGAATAGTGCGGCGGGGACCAGGCCCACCACCGAGCGGAGCGCGGCGTCGAGCTCGAGCGTCTCGTTCACCGGCATCTCCTCGGGGAGGGTGACCAGGACCACCGCGGTCCGGACGGGGTCCACCAGCAGGTCGTGCATCCAGCGCGCGTCCCGCTGGAGCGGCCCGGGGGGGACCGTGTCGAGCAGGGCGGAGGGCACGCGCAGGAGCTGGATCGCGTGCCCGGTCGAGGGCGCGTCCACCACCACCAGGTCCCAGCGGGGCCGCCCGCCGCGTTCCTCCGCCCGCGCCTCGTGCAGGATCTTGCCGAGCATGACCAGCTCGGCCAGGGACGGGATCACCCTGAGGAAATAGCGCACCAGCCGGTTCTCGAAGACCACGTCGTAGAGCGCGCGGAACCGCAGCACCATGAGGCCGTACTCGCGCATGGCCTCCGGCGGCGTCACGTTCACGGTGGAGAGGCCCGGCAGGGCCTCGCGCGCCTTCTCGCCGGCCGGCGGCGCCCCGAGGAGGGGCGCCACCCGCTCCGGGGCGTTCACCTCGCACACCAGGGTCCGCCTGCCGGCCCGGGCCGCGCGCAGGGCCAGGGCGGCGGCCACCGTGGACTTGCCGACCCCGCCCTTGCCCGTGACCACGACGAGCCGCCGATCGAGAAGCGCCGGTCCGTCCACCCGGCTTGACAAGCTAGCGAGGGGAGGGTGACAAGTCCACCATGCTCTTCGACGGGATGCTGCGGAGCCCCGCATTTCGCCGCGCCCTCGCGGCGGGGGAGGCGCAGGTCGGCCGCGCCATGGGGAAGCTCCTCGCCAGCGAGCGGTTCACGGCCGGGCTCCAGGTCCTGATCTCCTCCGCGGCCCAGGCGAAGGAGACGCTCGATCGCGGCGTCCGCCAGGCCCTGCGCGCCGCCAACCTCCCCTCGGCCGAGGACGTCGCAGCCCTGAAGCGCCGCCTCGACGAGGTGGAGTCGACCCTGGACGGGCTGGCGGCGCGCCTCGGCCGCGGCGGGCCGGACGGGGACGGCGCGCCGTAGCGCCGGCGGCGGCCATGCGCCGGATCGCCTTCATCAACGAGAAGGGCGGCACCTGCAAGACCACGCTCGCCGTGCACGTGGGGGCCTGGCTGGCCGCGGAGCGCGGGCTGCGCGTGCTCCTGGTGGACCTCGACACCCAGGGGCACGCGGGCAAGTCCCTGGGCCTGGACGTGCGGGGCCTGTCACCCACCGTGCACGACTGGCTGGGCGGCGGCGCGGCCTTCGAGGCGGTGGTGCGGCGCAGCCCGGTTCCCGGGCTCGATCTCGCCCCGGCCAACAAGGACCTGGCCGGCTTCCCGGTGGCGGTGGCGGCGTCGCCGGATCGCGCCGAGCGGCTGGCCCGGCGGCTCGCCGCGCTCGGGGAGGACCGGTACGACGCGGTGCTGCTCGACGCGCCGCCCTCGCGGTCGATCGTCACCGAGAACGTGCTCGCCGCCGCGCGGGAGCTGGTGGTGCCCGTGGCCGTCACCTACCTGGGCCTGGACGGCTGCGCCGAGATCCTGGCCAGCCTCGACGCGCTGCGCGCCGCGCGCGGGCGGGCGCCCGAGCTCGCCCTGGTGGTCCCGGCGCTCTACCGGAAGACGCAGCTCGCCGACGAGATCCTGGAGAAGCTCCGGGAGCGGCTCCCGGGCCGGATCTCGCGGACCGTGCTGGGCTGGTCGGTGAAGGTGGACGAGGCCCAGAGCCACGGGCGGACCGTCTTCGAGCACGCGCCCCGGAGCGCGGGGGCCCGCGCCCTCGCCGCCATCGCCGACGAGATCCTGGAGCGGGCCGGCCGCGCGCGGCTGGCCGGCTAGCGCCGACGCCGGCCGGCACGGTGGCTAACGCCTCGACAGCTCGTCGAGCTTCTTCTCGAGCCCGTCGATGCGCCGGCCGATCTCCTCGAGCTGGCGCCGCACCTCGGTCAGGTTCGCCATGCCCTCGACGGCGGCGCGCACCCGCTCGTCCACCCGGCGCTGGAGGCCGGCCACGGCCTCCTGCGAGGCCTGGACCAGCTCCCGGGCCCGGTCGGTGGTCTGCTGCCCGCGCGTCAGGATCGTCTGGCGGACCGCCTCGACCCGGGCCTGCGTGCCCTCGACGAGCTGCTGGGCCATCTCGCCGCCGTGCCGGATCAGGTCGCGCAGCGTCTGCAGGCTCATCTTGGAGGTCTTCTTCTCCTCCTCGAAGATGATCTGCGCGAGCGTGATGGAGGTGAGGTCCTCCTTGGTCCGGTTGTCGACGATCTTCACCTCGGCGCCCGACTTGATCATCCCGGCGATCTCGTCCAGCGTGACGTACCGCGACTCCACGGTGTCGTAGAGCTTCCGGTTGGTGTAGCGCTTGATGATCTTGGGCTCGCGCGCTGCGTCGGAGGGCTCGCTTGCGGTCTCTGTCTGCTCGTCGGTCATCGGATGGGCCCGGGCTGCGCAAGTGTGCGCAATTTCGGGCATTGTTTCCGCCATGGCGCTTGGTGTCAAGCGGTTCACGGCGTAATATCGGGGGCCGGCGGGCCGCATGATCGTCACCTGCACGAGTTGCCAGTCGAGGTTCCGGGTCGCCGACGAGAAGATCGGTCCGCGGGGCGTGAAGGTCCGCTGCTCCAAGTGCCAGACCGTCTTCCCGGTCCGGCGCGAGCCGGAGGGCGATTCGCCTCCGGCGCCCGCCCCGGGCCTGCCGCTTCCGGCCGCCTCGCCCCCCCCGCTCCCGCCCCGGGGCGCATCGGTGGATCTCGACCTCGAGACCGGGCCGGCGCCGCCTGCGCGCGAGCCCTTCGGCTCGCCCGCGCCCGACCCGTTCGCGCCTCGCGCCGACGATCCGTTCGCGCCGAAAGCGGACGACCCGTTCGCGGCGAAGGCGGACGATCCGTTCGCGGCGGCGTCCGACGCCGGGGCCTCGCCGCGGTCGCCGCTGGGCGGGCCCGGCCTCGCGGATCCCTGGGTCGCCTCGGTGGTCCCGGGCGGCGCGGAGGGGGTGGGGCCGCCGGGCCTGCCCCTCACCGACCTCTCCGACCTGGCCGGAGGCCACGCCGCGCCGGACGCGGCGCCGGCCGCCGCGTCGCAGGAGCCCGCGTCGCTCTTCGGGGACATGGAGGGCGACGGCCTCGCCCTCGAGGATCGCACCACGCCCCCGCCGCTGCCCCGGCAGGGCCGGAGCGACCTGTTCGGCGGCTTCGAGTTCCAGGGTGGCGGGGCCGGTGCCGACCCGGGCGAGTCCCCGTTCGGCAAGCTCGACCTGGGCGGTGACTCCGGCGAGCCGGTGCCGGATCTGGCCGGTCCGGATCCGGCCGGTCCGGATCTGGCCCTGGCCGCGAGCGGAGGGCGCGCGGCCCTCTTCGAGCTCGCCTCGGCGCCCGCGCTGGCCGAGCCGCCGGCGCCGCGACCTTCCCCGCCGCGGCCCGCGGCCCCCCCGCCCCAGCCGGAGGTCGACGTCTCCGAGCGGGTCCGCCGCCGCCGGGGCGCGGCCATCCGCTCGGTGGCGGTGAACGCCGTCTCGCTGGCGGTGCTCCTGCTCGCGGCGCTGGCGCTGGCGGTGATCCTCCGGGGCGACGCTCCCCTCGAGGCCCGCTCCCTCCGGCCCGCGGCGCTGCTCGGGGCCCTGGGTCGCGTGGAGGCCGCTCCGGTGGTGGCGAGCGAGCTGACGAACGGGCTGTTCGAGCGCGCCCGGGGGGCACCCCTCCTCTTCGTGCGCGGGCAGGTCCTCTCGCGGAGCACGGGCGACCTGCCGGCGGTGCACGTCCGGGTCGAGGTGGTGCGGGACGGCGCCGTCGTCGCGGAGGGCGACGCCATGGCCGGCGCGCTGCCCACCCCCGAGGAGCTGTGGGCGGCGGACGACGAGGCGGCCCTGGGCGCGCTCCGCGCCTCGCTCCGCGCCCGGGCGGCGCGGCCCGTGCGGCCCGGCCAGCCCGTCCCGTTCCTGGTCGCCATCGCCGACTACCCGGTCGATCTCTCCGGGGCGTCGCTCCGGGTGACTGCCGCGCCCGAGGATGCGGCGGCGCGGAGATCGCCCTGAGGCGCTCCGCCGCGCCGGACGCCGACCCGGCGGGCCGCGCCGAGGCCGACGCCGGGGAGCTGGCCGCGCGCCTCCTGGCGCTCGAGGAGGGCGCCATCCGCACGCGCGCGGCCGCCCGGGCGCTCGCGGCGATGGAGCCCACCCGCGCCGTGCTGGCCGTGGCGGCGCTGGCCCGGAACCCGGCGGCCACCTCGCGCGCCGCCATGGCGGCGGTCGGGCAGGCGCTGGCGGCGCCGGGCCCGGACCTCGACTACCAGCGGCTCGCGTTGCTGTACGCGGCGGCGGCCGAGGAGGGCTTCCTGGAGGTGACGAGCCTGTTCGTGGCGCCTCCGGCCCTGAAGGCGTGGGAGGAGCCGCGCGACCGGGACCAGAGGCTGGGCAAGCTCACCCTCGGTCACAAGAAGGCGCTCGCGCGCGCCAACCGGGACCCGGACCTCCTGGCGCGGCTGGCGGCCGAGGGCGACCCGCGCGTGGTCCGCGAGCTGCTGCGCAACCCGCTCGTCACCGAGGACTTCGCGGTGCGGATCGCCGCGCGCCGCCCCTGCCGGCCCGAGACCCTGCGCGCCCTCTTCGAGTCGCGGCGGTGGCGCACGCGCCCGGCCGTGGCGCTGGCGGTGGCCCGCAACCCCTACGCGGAGACCGAGGTGGCCCTCAAGATCCTCCCGTTCCTGGGCGTGCGGGATCTCGACGACGTGGCCCAGGACGGCGCCGTGCATCACCTCGTCCGCGCGCTCGCCGGCAGGCTGGCGGCGCGGCGGCGGGGGCGGTGAGCCTACGGCCCGCCCGACCCGAGCTGCGGCGGCGGCTTGGGCGGCTCGCCCTTGGCCGGAGGCCGGGCCTCGCCCTTGTACGAGGTGCGGAAGTTCTTGATGGCCCGGCCGAGCCCGTCCCCCAGCGCCGGGATCTTCCCGGCGCCGAAGATGAGCAGCACCACGAACAGCACGACGAGCATCTCGGCCATGTCGGTGATCCGCCTCGCGCGGCGCGCTAGCATAGCCGCGTGCCCCGCGAGGCGCCAGCGCCATGACCCGCGCTCCCCCGCGCGCCCCCCGGGCGGAGGGACGCCCCCTCGTGCTCGGCCACCGCGGCGCCAGCGCCGACGCCCCCGAGAACACGCTGGCCGCCTTCCGCCTGGCGCTCGCGCAGGGGGCGGACGGCGTGGAGCTGGACGTCTGGCGGTGCGCCACCGGCGAGATCGTCGTCTGCCACGACGAGGACGCGCGGCGCGTGGCGGGGAGCGCGCTGCGCGTGGCCGACGCGCCCCTCCAGGCGCTGCGGGCGCTCGACGTCGGCGCCTGGCGCGGTGAGCGGTTCCGGGGGGAGCGCCTCCCCCTTCTCGACGAGGCGCTCGACGCGCTCCCCGGAGCGGTGGTGAACGTGGAGATGAAGTCGCGCGGCGGCGACCCGCGGCTGGCCGGGGCCCTGGCGGCGCTGCTCGAGCGTCGCGGCGACGGCGGGCGGGTGGTGGTCTCCTCCTTCGACTGGCGCCTGCTGCGCGCCTTCCGCCGCGCGGCGCCCGGGGTCGCCGTCGGCCTCCTCCTCGAGCGCTCGACCGCCTGGCGCCTGCGGCTCGCCGTCGAGATCGCCCGCCTCCGGCCAGAGGCCGTGCACCCCCACCGGCGGCTCGTCACCGGGGCCCGGGCCCGCGCCTGGGGGCGGCGCGGCCTGGCGGTGAACGTCTGGACGGTGGACGCGCCGGAGGAGGCGGAGCGGCTCTGCGCCCTCGGGGCCGCCGGCATCGTCACCAACGCGCCCGGCCGGATCCGGGAGGCGGTCCGCCGGGCCACCGGCCGGTGACCGGGGGCCGCTGAACGGCCGAGCGCGAACCGGGCCGGTTCGCGCAGAGGCT
>DATIUR010000230.1:0-6180 GCA_035466675.1 Anaeromyxobacteraceae bacterium
ACCTGCGCGTGCTCGAGGGCCTGGGCCTCGTCTCGCTCTCGCCCGGCGAGGACCAGCGGGACCGCATGGCCGCGCTCACCCGCGGCGGCCGGGCCCGTCTCCGCGCCGCCGCGCGGGCCTGGGCGAAGGTGCAGGAATCCCCGTCCGGCACGCTGGGCGCGGACGCCGGGCAACTCGTCGCGATCTCGAGGCACCTGAGTCGGTTGCCGGAAGTTGCCGTAAAGTACGTTATCGGACGTGGCTAAGAACCGCGGATTGGAAGTCTTACCCGCCCTGAGCGCGGGAGGCCCAGGCCAGGATCCGCTCGCAGACGTCGGAGTCGTTCTCCATGGAGGGAGGCGCGCAGCGCCGCCGGCGCGAACGGCTCGAGGCGTGGCCGGGGCGCGTCGAAGGCGGCGAACGGGTCCGCCGCCCCGGCCTCCGGGCCTGCCGCATCGACCGCGAGTGAGGTCGCCGCCGCGTCCACGGAGAGGATCGTCGCAGGGCGCTCCAACACCGGGAGTCGACGTCCAGGGCGCCCGGCGCAGCAGGGCCGCCGGGCGGCCGTCACCGCCGTGCGACGACGAGCAGCTCTCGTCCGCGCCGGCTCGGGATGCTGTCCGGCGGGACCTCGACGCGCTCGAGCGCGAATCCCGCCTCCACGAGGACCCGCTCGAGGTCGCCGCGCCGGACCTCGAACGGCGGGCCGCCGGTGCGCGGCTTCAAGGAGACGAGCGCGAGCAGCCGCCCACCGGGGCGCAGGGCCCTCGCGATCGCCGCCGCCCACGCGCCGCGGCGCGCCGGGTCGATGGCGATGCAGCACGCGTGCTCGACGGCGAGGTCGAAGGCGGCGGGGTCGGTGTCGCCGAGCGTGAAGACGTCCTGGAGGCGCCACTCGATCGCGGGCCGCCCTTCCCACGGCGCGTCGAGCGCCTCCGCCGCGCGCGCCTCCTCGAGCGCGGCGGGCGCGAAGTCCAGGCCGACGACCCGGGGCCACCCGCGGCGGACGAGGGCGCGCGCCTCGTGGCCGCGGCCGCAGCCGACGACGACGGCGTCGCGCCCCACCGGGAGCGCCGCGATCGCGCGCGCCATCGGCGGCGTGGCTTCGCCGGTGTCCCAGTCCTGCCCCGTGCGCCACTGCTCCTGCCAGAACGCGGGGTCGCTGGCGCGCTCGCCGGACGCCATGCGGCCGATCATGCCCGCCCCGCGCCGCGGCGCAACCGGCGCCGCGGACGGGGTGCACGGCGGCCTGAACGGCGGCGGCGCCTGCTGGGTGGTGAGCGGCACGTTCTGCACGGGCGAGGTGCTGCGGAAGACCCGAGAGGCCGCCGCGCGGCGGTCTCGCGCGTCACGCGCCGTCCGCCCCCCGCGAAGCGCCCTCAGGCGGCCCCGGCCAGCCGGGCCAGCTCCTTCTTCAGCACCTTCCCCATGGCGTTGCGCGGCAGGCTCGCCACGATGCGCACGGCGCGCGGCCGCTTGTGCGGCGCCAGCTGCGCCGCCACGTGGTCGGCGAGCTCGCGCTCGTCGGGGGGCGCCTTCCCCTCGTACCCGACCACGAAGGCCACGATGCGCTCGCCCAGGTCCTCGTCCGGAACCCCGATCACCGCCGCCTCGCGCACCCCCGGGTGCTCCAGCAGGGCCGCCTCCACCTCCCCGGCGCCGACCTTGTAGCCGCCGGTCTTGATGAGGTCGGTGGCCCGCCGCCCCACGATGCGCACCTCGCCCTCGGGCGTGAGGGTGGCGACGTCGCCCGTGTAGAAGAAGCCGGCCGGGTCCATGGCCGCGGCGGTGGCGTCCGGCCGGTTCAGGTAGCCGGCGAAGACGTTCGGCCCCCGCACCGCCACCTCCCCGAGCACGTCCGGCCCCGGCCGGAGCGGCCGCCGCTCGTCGTCCACCAGGACGAGGTCGATCCCGGGCAAGGGCGGGCCCACGGTTCCGGGCGTGCGCGGCCCGTCGTGGCGGGCGGCCGTGTTGATGACGGTCTCGGTGAGGCCGTAGCGCTCCACCGGCCGCTGCCCGAAGAGCCGGTGGAGCCGGTCGTTCTCCCGCACCGGGAGCGCCGCCGAGCCCGACACGAGCAGGCGCGCCCGCGCGAGCTTCCGGGCGTCCTCGGGGCTCGCCTCGCCGTGCTCGGCCAGGCGGTGGGACATGGTCGGCACCGCGAAGAGCATGGTGCCGCCCGCCTCCATGGCCGCGCAGACGCCCTCGGGCGTGAAGCGCGGCAGCATGCGCAGCTCGCACCCGACCCGCAGGCTGCCCAGCACGCCCAGCACCAGGCCGTGGACGTGGAAGAGCGGGAGCGCGTGCACCAGCGCGTCGTCGGCGGTCCAGCCCCAGGCGCCGGCCAGCGCGTCCAGGTCGAAGGCGGCGTTCCGGTGGGTCAGGACCGCGCCCTTGGGAGGTCCGGTGGTGCCGGAGGTGTAGAGCACCAGCAGGGGGTCGTCCGGCGCCGGCGGGGAGGGCGCGTCGCCGGGAGCGGCGCCGTCGAGGGCGACCGCGCGCGCCGACGGGGTCCGCTCGCGGAACGCGGCGGGGTCGGCGGCCAGGACCAGCCGGGGCGCCGAGTCCCCGAGCACGTGGGCCAGCTCCTTTCCGCCCACGGCGGGGTTCAGCGGGACGGTGGCGACGCCCAGCAGGGCGTTGCCGACGACGGCCGCCACCGTGGGCAGCTCCGGCGTCGCCCAGACGGCCACGCGGTCGCCGGGGGCGATCCCCTCCGCCAGCATGCGCGCGGCGTGCACCCGCGCCAGCCGCTCCAGCTCCGCGTAGGTGACGGCGGCCTCTCCGAGGCGAAGCGCGGTCCGCCCGCGCGGCCGGCCGAGATGGGGAAGGAGCGGGTGCATGGCGCACAGTCTAGAGCCAGAGCGCACCTCGGCGAGAGCGCCCCGAGCCTGGAACGGGCCGCGTCCTCCAGGCCCTCCGGGCGCGCGCCCCGGGCGGGGCGGGGGTGTTGATCCGGCCGATCTCGGGTCGGTACAGTCGCCGCCCGCGACATCAACCCTTCGTCACCAGGAGCTCGCCATGTGGATCGCCGTCCACCGCCGGATGCACCGCCTGCCGCTCCTCGCCGCCCTGCTCCTCGCCGCCCTTCCGACGTCCAGGACCACCGCCGCCGAGCCCCGGACGAAGATCCTGATCGGCGCGACGCTCCCGCTCACCGGCGCCGAGGCCCGCATCGGCGGGTACTTCAAGGAGGGATACGAGCTGGCCTTCGAGGAGGTGAACAAGAAGGGCGGCCTCGAGGTCGGCGGGAAGAAGCTGCCGGTGGAGCTGAAGCTCCTCGACGACACGACCACCCAGGCCACCGCGGTGAGCCTGGCCGACCGGCTGGTGAACAGCGACCAGGTGGACTTCCTGCTCGGCACCTACGCCACCCACCTCATCGAGGCCCAGACCACGGTGGCCGAGCAGAACCGGGTCCCCTACGTCAACGGCGGCGGCGCCGCGAGCAAGATCTACAAGCGCGGCTTCAAGTACGTCTTCGGGGCCCTGGCGCCGGTGGAGCTGCTCGGCACCACCCTGATGGAGTGGATCGACGTGCAGCAGAAGGCGGGCAAGCTGCCCAAGCCGGCCAAGATCGCGCTCCTGTGGGAGAACACCTCCCACGGCAAGGACTTCCAGAAGGGCATCACCGACTTCGTGGCCAGGAGCGGCGGCGCCTACCAGATCGCGGTGGACGAGTCCTTCGCGCTCGACGGCAAGGACTTCTCGGCCCTGCTCGGCAAGGTGAAGGCCGCCAACGTGGACCTGTTCCTGGCCGACGCCCACCTCCCCGACTACATCACCATGCACCGCCAGTACGTGGCGGCCGGGATGTGCCACAAGGTGGTGACCTACGGCGCCCGCGGCAGCGAGAAGGGTGCCATCGAGGCCCTGGGCCAGGAGAACGTGAACTACGTGCTCTCCGGGGTGTGGTGGAGCCCGCAGCTCGGCGCCAAGAACGCGCTCGCCAAGGAGTTCGTGGACGCCTTCAAGGCCCGGTACGGCGGCCGCTCCCCCGAGTGGTTCCAGGCGCTGGGATACGAGGCGGCGCGGGCCCTCTTCACCGCCATCCAGCAGGCGGGCGCGGTGGACCGCGAGAAGGTGCGCCAGAAGCTCTCGGAGCTGAAGATGCCCTCGCTCCTCCCCGGCGGCACGCTGGAGTTCCCGGCGGCCACCGGCCAGCAGGCCCAGAACCCCTTCGTCCTGCAGCAGAACGTGCCCGAGGGCGGCGCCCCCATCGTCTTCCCGCCGTCGCTGGCCAGCGCCGCCGGCATCCCGGCCAACCCGCGCTGCGCCAAGTAGGACGTGGACCGCTTCGTCGACCTCACCGTCTCGGCGGTGCTGCTCGCCGGGCTGTACGCCACCATGGCCTACGGCCTGGGGCTCATCTACGGCGTCCTGCGGGTGGTGAACCTGGCCCACGGCGGCGTCATCATGGCCGGGGCGTACATGGGGTGGGTCCTCCACGGCCGGCTGGGGATCGACCCCTACCTCTCCATCCCGCTGGTGGTGCCGGCCACGTTCGGCCTGGGGGTGGTGATGTACCGCCTGCTGGTGCGCCACCTGCCGCGCGGGCCGGCGGGCGGTCCGGCCTCGCTGCTCCTGCTCTTCGGCGTTTGGCTCGTGCTCCGGAACGTCGCCTACCTGATCTTCACCGGCAACGACCAGGCCATCCGCACCTCCTACTCCACCCGCTCGGTCGAGTTCCTCGGCGGCCACCTGCCGGTGAACCGGCTGGCGGTGCTGGGGGTGGCGCTGGTGGCGCCCGCGCTGCTGCACCTGCTCCTCAAGCGGACCTACGTGGGCCGCGCCATCCGCGCCGTGGCCCAGAACCCGGACAGCTGCACCCTGGTGGGCGTGGACGTGGAGCGCATCTACTCGCTCACCTTCGGCCTGGGCACCGCCCTGGCCGGGCTGGCCGGCCTCCTCTCCGCCACCATCTTCGCCTTCAACCCGGCCTCGGGCTCGGGCGAGCTGCTCAAGTCCTTCGTGGTGGTGGTGCTGGGCGGGCTGGGGAGCTTCCTCGGCACCGGCGTGGCCGCGCTCATCCTGGCGTCCGTGGAAGCGTACGCCATCCTGGTGATCCCCTCGTACCTGACCGCCGCCGTCGGCTTCGTCATGCTCGTGCTGGTGCTGGTCCTCCGGCCCGGCGGCCTCTTCGGCCACCGGGTCCTGGGATGAGCCCTCGCTGGCCCGCCATCGTCCCGCCGCGCGCCGCGGCCGGCTTCGTCGCCGGCGTGGCCGCGCTGGCGGTCCTGCCGTTCGTCCTGCAGCTGTCGCCCTACAGCCACAACCTCGTCACCCTGGCCTTCCTCATGGTGGCCGGGGCGCTGGCCTGGAACTGGATGGGGGGCTTCGTCGGCCAGGTGAGCTTCGGCCACGCCGCCATGTTCGGCGTGGGCGGCTTCGTGGCCGCGCGCCTGCTCATGGCCGGCGCCCTGCCGCCGCCGCTGGCCTGGCTGGTGGGCGGGCTCGCCGCCGGAATCTTCGCGCTGGGGGCCCATCCCACGCTGCGGCTGCGCGGCCCCTACTTCTCCATCGCCACCATCGGCCTGGGCGAGGCCACCCGCCTCTTCTTCACCTACTGGGAGGACTTCACCGGCGGCTCCTCCGGCCTCTCGCTCCCCATCGACCCGGACATGAAGTACCGGCTCTACTGGTGGGGGCTCGGGCTCACGGCGCTGGTGGCGGCCGCCTCGTTCCTCATCCGCCGCTCCACGCTGGGGATGCAGCTCCTCGCCATCAAGGCCGACGTGGACGCCGCCGCCGACGTGGGCGTCTCCGCCACCTTCTACCAGGACCTCGTCTTCGCGCTCTCCGGGGCGGTGGTGGGCGTCACCGGCGGCCTGTGGGCCTCGTACTTCTCCTTCATCGAGCCGAACGACATGTTCGGCTTCGACCGCTCCATCGGCTTCGTGCTCATGACGGTCATCGGCGGCGTGGGGACCGTCTTCGGGCCGGTGCTGGGGGCGGTGGTCTTCGTGCTCCTGCGCCAGTACCTGCTCGCCTCCTACCCGCAGCTCTACCTCGGGCTCTACGGCCTCCTGCTCATCCTCATCATCCTCTTCGAGCCGCTCGGCCTCACCGGCCTGTTCCTGCGCGCCCGCCGGCTCCTGGCGCGGAGCCCCGCCTGACCATGCCGCTGCTCGAGACCCGCGCCCTCTCCCGGACCTTCGGCGGCCTCAAGGCCGTGGACGGCGTGGACCTCCAGCTCGGGGC
>DATIUR010000231.1:0-11106 GCA_035466675.1 Anaeromyxobacteraceae bacterium
GGGAGAGGGCGAGGCGCACCACCGCCTCGGTGACGTGCCCCGCCTCGGTGGCGGCGGCCCGCATGAACTTCCGCCGGGCGGGCGTGTTGAAGAAGAGGTCGCGGACCTCGACGGTGGTGCCGCGCGGGCGCGCCACGGCGGAGGGCTCCCGCTCCGCGCCCCCTTCGATCTCGATCCGGGTCCCCTCCCCGTCCTCGGACGGGGAGGAGTCGAGCCGGAAGCGGGAGACCGAGGCGATGGCCGGCAGGGCCTCGCCGCGGAACCCCAGGGTCGAGATGGCGGCGAGCCCTTCCGCGTCCCGCAGCTTGGAGGTGGCGTGCCGCTCCAGCGCCAGCCCGACGTCCTCCCGGTCCATGCCCGCGCCGTCGTCCGCCACCCGGACCAGGGCGAGCCCCCCCTCCTCCACGTCGATGGCCACGTTCCGCGCCCCCGCGTCGAGGGCGTTCTCGACCAGCTCCTTGACCACCGAGGCGGGCCGCTCCACCACCTCGCCGGCGGCGATCTGGTTCACGAGCCCGGGCGGCAGGACGCGGATGCGCGGCATCGGCAATCCCCTACCACGTGCAGCCCACGCCCGGGAGGAGCGCCGCCCACATCGCGGTACGCCTGCGGTCGTGTGGGCGTGCACCCATCACGTCGAGACCGGCAAGGTCATGTTATGGATCGGGTCGTTCACCGCGAGGCGAAGCCGCGGACGGCCGCCCGCGAAAGGGGAGGTAGAAACCATGAAGAGGACGATCCTCGCCGGGCTCGGCGCCCTGGCCCTGGCATGCGGCGGCGGTACGGACAACTCGATCAGCTACGGCTCGCCCCAGCCCTCCACCGCGCAGGAGCAGGCCGCGGCCGGCGGCGCGCAGACGACGCTCGCCGCCACCGCAGCGTATCAGGCCAGCCCCGAGCCGACCGTAGGTGCGCCCGGGCTGGCCGATCAGCTCGCTGCGGACCTGGGGGCCTACGCGGGCATGACCGCGCCGACGGATCCCCTCCGCACCCTGGCGGCGCCCACTCTCGGCCGGTCCCCTGGCACGGCGCTCTTCGTGCCCATGGACCCGGCGTGCGTGGTGCAGGACGCAACGTCGGTGACCTGGACCGACTGCACCACGTCGAACACGGACGACATCACGGGTGACACCATGACCCTCGTGGTGAACGGATCCCTGACGTGGAACCCTGTGACGGGCGTCACCTCCTGGGACGTGGTCCAGTCGCTGGACGCGAGCATGACCATGGACGCCGGCGTGCTCACCATTCACGCGACCGCGCACCCCGTCGGCTCGATCACCGTGACCGGCACCACCATCGTGGGGCACGCCGCGTCGACCGTGAGCGAGACCGCCTCCTACCTGGGGCAGACCGTGAGCGCGACCGTGGTCACGACGCTCGACCTCGACCTCGGCTACCAGGCCGAACCGTTCTGCATCACGAGCGGGACGCTCGAGCTCGAGCAGGTCTGGACGCGCCGCCCGGCGGGGTACTCGGAGGCCGAGCTCCCGAACCAGGGCTGGCGGTTCGAGTGGAGCGGTTGCGGCCTCTTCACCGTCGCGCACGGAAGCTGAGCACCTCGACGCGTCGAGCGAAGGCGTAGGCGGAGGCCCGCGGGGAAAACCGCGGGCCTTTCCGCTTCCTGGGCCCGGCATCGCCCCCCGCAGCCCTCGTCCCCGTGGACTACCCCAGCCCCGCGCTGACGCACCGCGGCCACCGCAGCGCGCCACTCCGGGACGACCCCTAAAGGACCTTTCCCGAGGATGCCGTCGGCGGCTAATGGCACCAGTCCCGGCCCCGACCGAGGACCCGCCAGCCCCTCCCCCCGCGCCCCCTCCGAGTGGGCCCTGGCCGCACCGGGTTCACCCTCAGCCGATTGCTCCCGGACGCCGGGAGGAGGTCTTCACATGGATCCGTCGAGAACCGCCGTCGCGGCGGCGATGTCCGCCGCCCTGCTCATGGCGACGCCCGCGCTGGGCGCGCCGCAGAACCTCGAGAAGCTGAAGCAGTTCAAGGTCTCCGGCACCGACCTGAACATCCCGCCGGTCCCCCAGACCGGCAAGAACGCCGACGCCATCCGCGCCAACTTGAAGAAGGTGAAGCTGCCGCCCGGCTTCAAGATCGACCTCTACGCGATCGTGCCCGACGCGCGGATGATGGCGGTCGGTCCCTCCACCAACGTGGTGTTCGTGGGCACCCGCAAGACCTCGGTCTGGGCCGTCACCGATCGCAACAGCGACGGCGTGGCCGACGAGGTGAAGTCGTTCGCGCCCTCCCTCAACTTCAAGGTGCCGAACGGCGTCTGCTGGACCAAGGACGGCTTCCTGCTCGTGATCGAGCACAACCGCGTGCTCAACTTCCCGGCCGCCGAGTTCTTCTACGAGGGCCCCGACGTCGCGGTCATCGAGGTGCTCGGGCAGGGCAAGCTCATCCCGGAGGAGGAGGAGTCCTTCAACCACGGGGCGCGGGTGTGCCGCGTCGGCCCGGACGGCAAGCTCTACATCGCGCTCGGCCAGCCCTTCAACGTCCCGGCCAAGGAGAAGCTCGACCTCTTCGCCCAGTGGGGCATCGGGGGCGTCATCCGGCTGAACGCCTTCGACGGCAGCGGTCGCGAGGTGTACGTGCGCGGCATCCGGAACTCGGTCGGCATGGACTTCAACCCCAAGAACGGCGACCTCTGGTTCACCGACAACCAGGTCGACGGCATGGGCGACGACATCCCGCCCGGCGAGCTGAACCGGATCACCAAGGCCGGGATGCACTTCGGCTTCCCCTGGTACGGCGGCGGCAAGGTTCGGACCAACGAGTACAAGGCCTCGACCCCGCCCGCCAACGCCACCTTCCCCGAGGTGGAGATGGCGGCGCACGCCGCGGACCTGGGGATGACCTTCTACACGGGCAAGATGTTCCCGGCCAAGTACCGGGGCGGCATCTTCGACGCCCAGCACGGATCCTGGAACCGCACCACCCCCGTGGGCGCCCGCGTGATGTTCACCTCGCTCAAGGCGGACGGCTCCGCCGACAAGACCGAGGTGTTCGCCGAGGGGTGGCTCGACCCGGACACCAAGCAGTACCGCGGGCGGCCCGTGGACGTGGCGCCGCTGCCCGACGGCTCGCTCCTCGTCTCGGACGACTTCGCCGGGGCGATCTACCGGATCAGCTACGCCGGGGAGTAGACGTGGCGATCGCGCGACTGGCCGGCCCGCTCCTCCTCCTCCTGGCGCCCGCCGTGGCGCCGGCGGGGGACGCCCAGGCGGGCCGCGCCAAGGCGGCGGCCTGCACCGTCTGCCACGGGGCCCTCGGCCTGAGCCAGATGCCGGACGTGCCGCATCTCGCCGGGCAGCCGGCCGTGTACCTCGCGGAGCAGCTCAAGGCCTACCGGAGCGGCAAGCGCTCCCACGAGGTCATGGGCGTGGTGGCGAAGGGGCTCGGCGACGCCGACATCGCCGACCTGGCCGCTTGGTACGCCAGCATCGAGGTCCGGGCCGAGACCGGGAAGTGATCCGGGACCTCATGCGCGCCACTGCTTCACGGATCGGGGCGGCCCTCTCGGGGGCCGCCCTCTTCGTGTTGACCGCCGGCCTGGTCTCCGCCCGGGCCGACGAGAAGGTGGACCCGCGCGCCCCCGTCTTCGCCCTGGACGAGGTCGTCGTCACCCCCACCCGCACGCCCCGACCCCTCCGCGACGTGCCGGCGTCGGTCACGGTCCTGCCGCGCGCCGAGATCGAGCGGAGCCCGGCCAAGACCACCGACGAGCTGCTCCGGATCGTCCCCTCGTTCGGGATCTTCCGCCGGTCGAGCAGCGTCGCCGCCGACCCGAGCTCGCAGGGCGTGAACCTGCGCGGCATCGGGCCCTCGGGCGTGTCGCGGAGCCTGGTGCTGGTGGACGGCATCCCGGCCAACGATCCGTTCGGCGGATGGGTGTACTGGCGCGCCATCCCCCGCCTCGGCATCCAGCGCGTCGAGGTGGTCCCCGGCGGCGGCTCGGCCCTCTACGGGAACTACGCGCTGGGCGGCGTCACGCAGATCGTCACGCGGCCCGTCGGACCGGCCGGCCTGGACGCGGAGCAGGAGGTCGGGGCCTTCGACACCTTCCGCCTGGCCCTGCGCGCGACCGACCGGCGCGGGCCCGTCGCCGCCGCGGTCGAGGGGGAGCTGTTCCGCTCGAGCGGCTACCGTGTGGTGGCGCCCTACGCTCGCGGGACCATCGACGCGGACACGCCGAGCGACCACGCGGTGGTGAACGCCCGGCTCGAGGCGCAGGTGAGCCCGGATCTCGTCCTCACGCTGCGAAGCGGCTGGTTCGACGAGGACTTCAACGGCGGCACCCGGTACACCACGGCGGCCGTGAGGCGATTCGGGTGGGTGGCCGGGCTCCGTCACGCTCGCATCGGCCCCGGCGCCCTCGACCTCTCCGTCTTCGGCCACGCCGGCCGCTTCGAGCAGGAGCGCACGCGTCCGCTCGCCAGCCGGACCGACGAGGAGCGGTCCGCCGCGCAGGAGGTCCCCTTCCACGATCTCGGCGCCGGCCTCCTCTGGACGAGCCGCCCCCTGGAGCTGGGCGGCCGGCACGCCGTGACGCTGGGGATCGACGTGCACCGCATCGTGGGCGAGGCGCGCGAGGACCTCTTCCCGGCCACGGTGGTGGCCACCACCGTGGTCGAGCGCGACGCGGGGGGCGAGCAGCGCCTCTACGGCCTCTTCGCCCAGGACGTCTACGACCTCTCCCCGGCGGTCGCCCTGACCGCCGCCCTGCGCTACGACCGCTGGCACGACGTCGACGGGAGCCGGACGGAGACCTGGGCCGACGGCACCGTCGTTCCCGTGGAGTTCCCCGACCGCAGCGACGGCGCCCTGAGCCCCAAGGTCGGCCTGCGCCTGCGCCCGCTGGGCTGGCTCACGCTCCGCGCCGCCGGCTACCGGGCGTTCCGGGCGCCCACGCTGAACGAGCTGTACCGGCCCTTCCAGGTCGGCACCGTCCGGACGCTGGCCAACGAGAACCTCGGCCCCGAGACGCTCGTGGGCGGCGAGGTCGGCGCCGAGGTGGAGGTCGCCTCCCGCTTCTCGGCCCGGGTGACCGGGTTCTGGAACCGGCTCCAGGACCCCGTCGTGAACGCAACGGTCATCCCGGACGACCGCGCCGTTCCCATCGATCCCAACCTCCGGAAGCGGCAGAACCTCGGCCGGGCGCGGATCCGGGGGATCGAGGCCGAGGCCGGCTGGCGGATCTCCCGGGCCTGGCTCGCCACGGCGGCTTACACCTTCGTGGACAGCGAGGTCACCGAGGCGCCGGAACAGCCCCAGCTCCTGGGCAACGATCTCCCCCAGGACCCGAGGCACCGGGCGAGCGCCTCGCTCGCCTTCGACGAACCGCGGGTCCTCACCGCCACGGTGCAGGTGCGGTTCATCGGCCGACAGTTCGAGGACGACCTGAACGAGCGACCGATGGACGGCGTCGCCCTGCTGGACGTCTCGGTGAGCCGGCGGATCGGCCCGGGCGCCCAGGCCTTCCTGGCGGTCGAGAACCTCCTCGACGAGGAGTACCTGGTCGGGCGGGCCGGGGTGGACACCGTGGGGCAGCCCCTCTTCGTCCACGGCGGCCTTCGCTTCCGCTTCGGCGGCTGATCCGGCCCCTCCGCCCGCCTGGCCCTTTGACGCTCCGGCGGGGCCCGTCTATACAGGCCGCGCGGATGGCGAAGCGGCGGACAGGGATCCGAAGGGGGAAGGCGCCGGCCGGCCGGCGGCGTCCGGCCTCCGCCCTCGGGAACGATCCGTTCGTGCGGGGGGCGGCGCCGCGGGAGCCGGCGCCTCCGCGCGAGACGGAGGGCGTCGTCAGGCCTCCGCGCGGGGCAGCGGCGCCGGCACCAACTCCGACCCCGTCGCCCGGCCCGGCCGCTCCCCGCCGCGCCCCCTCGCTCGACGAGGCCGAGCACCGCATCGAGGAGACGCTCGCCTCCCTCGAGGCGCGGCTGCAGGCCCTGGCCGGCCGCGCTGGCCTGGGTGGCCGCGATCTCGGCGCCGCCCTCCTCGCCCTCCTGCCCCGACTGGGCGAGCGCCTGTCGGGCGCCGCGGAGATGGTCCGGCTCCTGGAGCCGCCCGAGCGGCTCGACCCGTTCGGGATGGACCCGCGCCTCGCCGAGCGGGCCGGCCCGCTCCTCGACTTCCTCTACGGCACCTGGTGGCGGGTGGAAGCGCGCGGCATCGAGCGGGTGCCGGCCGAGGGCCCCGCCATCGTGGTGGCGAACCGCGGCGGCGCCGTCCCATGGGACGCGCTCGTCCTCCGCCACGCCCTGCGGCGGGACCACCCGGCCCGGCGCGACCTGCGTCCCCTGCTCGACGACGCCGCCTGCGCCATCCCGCTCTTCGGCCCGGCGGCGATCCGCCTCGGCGCCGCCCGGGCCACGCCGGAGAACGCGAACCGGATTCTCGGCGCGGGAGGCCTCCTGGGCGTCTTCCCGGAGGGGAGCGCCGGGCCGCGCCCCTGGGCCGAGCGCTACCGCATCCAGCGGTTCGGCCGGGGGGGGTTCACCAAGATCGCCCTCCGGCACGGTGCGCCGGTGGTGCCCTGCGCCATCGTGGGGAGCGAGGAGGCGGCGCCGCCGGTCTCGCGCGGGGGCTGGCTCACCGAGCGCGTCTTCCCGGCCGCGGCCGGGCTGGCCGCCCTCCTGCGCCTGGTGCCGGCCGCCCTGGCCCCCCTGCCGTCGAAGTGGTCGCTGCGCTTCGGGGAGCCCATCGAGACGGCCCGCCGCGGGGCGGCCGCAGCCGACGACCCCGCCGCGGTGAGCGAGATCACCCAGCGGACCCGGGAGGCCGTCCAGGCCATGCTCGACGAGGACGTGGCGGCGCGGGCCTCGGTCTTCCTGTGAGTCAGCGCAGCACCAGCTCCGGGTCGGGCGGCCGGCGCGCCTCGAGCTCGGCCCGGGCCTCCTCCAGGCCGGCCCGCCCGAGCAGCGCCTGGGCGTAGCGCTTGGCGGCCTCCACGCCGGGCTGGTCGAAGGCGTTCACGCGGTAGAGCCCCCCCGCGTAGGCGGTGGCGAGCTCGAGCAGCATGACGAGCTCGCCCACGCTCCGGGCGTCGAGCCGCGGCATCTCGATCGTCGCCGTGGGCCGGCCCGCCTGCCGGAGGGCCGCCTCGGTGGCCACGCGCTCCGCCTCGAGGAGCTCCCCCATGGTGTGGCCGTGCAGGTAGGCGATCTCCGGGAAGGCCCGGTAGCCCTCGGGCACGCTCATCGAGACGTCCGCCCGGGGCTCCACCACGCGGACCAGCACCACCACCTTGTCGTGCGGCCCCTCCATCATGAGCTGGAGGCTCGAGTGCTGGTCGGTGGCGCCCACCGCCCGGAATGGCGTCGGCCCCACGTCGGAGGCCTTGCCCAGCGACTCGGCCCACAGCTGCACGAACCAGTCGCCCGTCTCCCGCAGCCCGTCCGCGTAGGGCATGAGCACGTGGATGTTCCGCTGCCGGAGCACGTCGAGCGCGTGCAGCACCGAGGCGAGCAGGAGCGCGGGGTTCTCGCGCACCTCCCCGCGGCGGCAGCGCGACTCCATGTCCGCCGCTCCCTCCAGGAGGGCGTGCACGTCCACGCCGGCGGCGGCCGCGGGCAGGAGCCCCACCGCCGTGAGCGCGCTGAAGCGCCCCCCCACCGCCGGCGGAATGGGGAGCGAGCGCAGGTCCTCCGCCTGGGCGATCCGCCGGAGCGCGCCCGCCGCCGGGTCGGTGACGAGGACGCACCGCTCGCGCCAGCCCTCCTCGCCGAAGCGGGCCAGGCAGCGCTCCCGCAGGGCCAGGTGCTGCGCCATGGTCTCCGCCGTGCCCCCCGACTTGGTGACGGTGGCGAAGCAGGTCTCGGCCAGGTCGACGGCGCCGAGCAGCGCCTCGAAGGTGGCCGGGTCGGAGTTGTCCGGGAAGAAGACCCGCATCGCCCCGCGGCGCTCCCGGGGCAGCAGGTTGTGGAAGGGGTGGCAGAGCGCCGCCACCAGCGCCCGGCCCCCCAGCGAGCTGCCGCCGATGCCGAGGAGGAGCAGGTTCTCGAAGCGCGCCGACAGCTCGCGGGCGAGGCGCACCGCGGCCTCGGCGGCCCTCGCGTCGCGGGGGAGGTCGGCGAACCCCACCTCGCCGGAGCGCCGGCGGGCCTCGAAGGCGTCGAAGGCCTCGCGGGCCAGGGGCGCCACCTCGGCCAGGTCCTCCGGGGAGAGTCCCCCCGGGCCGAAGCATCCGTTCACGTCGAGCGAGAGGCGCGCCATCGGTCCCTCCGGGTGCGGGCTTTCGCGACTGTAGCCCGCCTTGCGACCTCAGCGCCGTTCCCGGGGGGGGCCGCCCGCCCCCGGCGGCTCCTCCGCCGGCTCGTCGGCCGTTCCGGCGCGCGCCGCGGCGCCGAGCGCCGAGAGGTAGGCGTGGATGCGCGCCACCTCCTCGGCCGGCGGGGCGAGGTCCGGCCGCGCGGCGGGCCAGGCCCGGTGGCCGCGCAGCGCGGCCGCGACGGCGTCCGGGGCCAGGCGCTCCGCCGCGAAGGTCAGGTCCGGGCCGGTCTTGCCCCCGACGCCGCGGACGGCGTGGCAGGCCAGGCAGCGGGCCTGGAACGGACCCGCCCCCAGGCGCGCCGCGTCGGAGGCCCCGGCCGGCGGGGCGAGCGGCCGCGCGTGGACGGGCCACTCGACCAGCTCCAGCGAGACGACCCCGGTGGCCCACCAGGCGGGCGCGCGCGGATCCCCGGAGAGCCCGGACTGCTCCACGTTGGGCCAGGCCAGGACCAGGCCCGGCAGCGGCGCCCCGTCGGCGCGGTCGGCCAGCACCGGCCGGAACTGCCAGACGATCCAGAGCGGGATGGCCGCGGCCGCGCGCCCCTCCGTGCGCACCAGCAACGCGTCCACGCCGCGCTCCCGCTCCACGCCCCCGAGGAGCGCCGAGAGGTCGGCGCCCTCCCAGACGGCGGTCCGTCCGCCGGCCGGGTCGGCGCCGCGGAGCGAGCGGCGGGGCAAGGAGGCCAGGTCCTTCGCGCCGAGCGCGTGCGGCCCCCCGCGGATGCGACCGGTCACCTCGAGGACCCGGGGCCCGGTCGGCTCGCGCGGCAGCCGCGGCCCGAAGGCGCAGGCGGCGGCGATCACCAGCAGGGCGGACGTTCGCGTTCTCATGCGGCCCCATTTCGGCTATCTTCCCGGCTCCTTCCGCCAGGAGAATCGAAGAATGGCACGCGCCTTCATCGGAAGCACGGAGTGCCGGGTCCACGTCGACAAGGACCTCGGCGACAGCTGGGCGGTCTCCGTGGTGCCGCCCACGCCACCGGGCAGGCCGTCGGCGCCGCTGGTCGTGAAGCTCCAGGGCAACGACCGCGAGAAGGCAACCAAGGGCGCGCTCGAGATCCTCCAGAAGGCGGGCAAGATCGACCGCTTCGAGCTCTGAGCGGGCCGCTCAGGGACCCTCGGTCCGGGTCACCGACCCCGGCGGCAGCGCGGCCAGGAGCGCGCCCAGGGCGGACTCGACGCCCGATCGGTCCTTCGACTCGAGCGTGACCCGCACCCGGTGGTCGGCGTCGTCGAAGCGCGGATAGCTGCCGATGGCCACGTCCGGGCGATCCCGCGCGATCGCGTCCAGGAGGGGGGCGATCTCGGTCTCGCCCACCGACAGGTACACGGAGGCGAGCCAGAACGGCGTGGAGCGCAAGGTCGGGGCGAACCGCTCGAACTGCCAGCGGAAGAACTGCGGCACGCCGGGCAGCATCACCACGTTCTCCACCACCAGCGTCGGGAAGCCCGCGTCCCCCACCAGCCGCGTCCCCTCGGGCACGTCGGCCATGCGCAGGGCCGCCTCCGGCGCCTCCTCCCCCCCGTGCCGGCTCGCGTGCAGAACGTGGATCGCCTCGGCCAGGGGCGCGCAGCGGGAGATGGGCAGGCCGAGCGCCCGCGCCACGGCGCAGACGGTCACGTCGTCGTGCGTGGGCCCGACCCCTCCCGAGGTGAACACCCAGGTGGCCCGGCGCCGTTCCCGGTCGAGCGTGGCGGCGATCTCCTCCATCTCGTCCGGGAGCGTGTGGATGGCGAGCAGCTGCACCCCCAGCTCGCGAAGGCGCCGCGCCAGCCAAGGGCCGTTCGCGTCCTCCACCTTGGCGGAGAGGACCTCGTTGCCCACGACGAGCAGCACGGCGGTCGGGGTGGTCATGGCCCGATCTCCGAGACGAGCGACCAGACGTCCCGCGCCACGTCCTCCACCGGCCGCTCGCCGTCCACGATCTCCACCCGCTGCCCCGCCGCCCGCAGCCGGCCGATGGCGCGCTGGTAGCCGCGCGCCACCCGGGCCTGGAAGGCGTCCGCCTCGTACAGCTCCGGGTCGAGCGAGACGGCCCGCCGGCGGCGGAGGGCGACCGCCGGCCGGGCCCGCAGGAAGACGGTCAGGTCCGGGGCCACGGCACGGGCGTTCGCCGCCTCGACCCAGGCCGGGTCCCCGGTGGTGACGGACTGGTAGGCGAGCGAGGAGAGCGTGAACCGGTCGGAGACCACGTCCACCCCCTCGGCCAGGCGGGGAAGCACCTCGGCCGCCAGGTGGTCGAGGCGGTCGGCGGCGAAGAGGAGCGCCACCGCGTGGGGGTCGAACCCGGCCCCGCCGCGCCCCACGGTCCGCCGGGTGAGGACCTGGCGGAGCAACGACCCCACCGGCCCGCCCGAGGGCTCGGCGGTGACGTGGACCCGTCGGCCGGCGGCTCGCAGGCGCTCTCCGAGCAGGCCGGCCTGGGTGGTGGTCCCGGCCCCGTCGAGCCCCTCGAGCACCACGAACCGGCCGCGCGCCCGGCGCCTCATCGATCGAGCCCCAGCGCCGCGCGGAGGGCGAGCAGCCGCTCGAAGAGGGCCTGCTCCTCGCGCATCAGGCGCCTGGCCCGGCGGACGTCCCGCAGGGAGAAGGCCACCAGCGCGCCGGTGGCGAGGGCCGCCAGGATGAAGAAGAACGGCGCCCCCGGGTACGGATCCGGCCTGGGCACGCCGGCCGGCCACCAGGAGTCGGGCGCCCACCGGTCGAAGGCCAGCTTGGCCGAGAGCCCGAAGGCGATGAAGGCCACGAACCCCACGATGGCGGCCCGCTTGACGAGGTCGATGGAGGCCCGGGTGGCGAGCCGCGCCGCGAGCGCGTCGTGC
>DATIUR010000232.1:0-16394 GCA_035466675.1 Anaeromyxobacteraceae bacterium
GGCTCCCGCCGGGGTCGGCCCAGCGGACGCGCCGGCCGCCTCAGCGGGCGGCGGCGCCGGCGCTCGGGGCCTCCGCCTCGCGCAGACGGACCGCCGACAGCTCCGCGAAGGTCGGGTCCTTCTCCAGGCCCAGGAAGCGGCAGCCGGCCCGCAGCGCGGCCACGCCGGTGGTGCCCGACCCGCAGAACGGATCGAGGACCAGATCCCCCTCGGCCGCGCTCGCCGCCAGCACGCGCTCGAGCAGGGCGAGCGGCTTCTGGGTCGGGTGGCGGCCGTGCGCCTTCTCGCGCGGCCCGGGCGTGGGGACCGACCAGACCACCTGCCCGTCGCCGGGGGCGGGGGCCTCCCAGATCTCCCACAGGTCGCGCATCTGCTTCCCGCCGTTGGCCGCCTTCATGGCCTGGTAGTTGAAGCGGTGCGCGAGCGGCCGGGCCTTCATGGGGCTCGCCCAGAGCAGGATCTCGGTGGAGTGCGTGAAGAAACGGCAGGCCAGGTTCGGGGAGGCGTTCGGCTTGTACCAGGTGACCGTGTTGAGCAGGTGGTAGCCCAGCTCCTGCATGGCGAAGCCGATGGAGAAGATGACGTGCTGCGTGCCCGAGACCCACAGCGTGCCGGAGGGCTTGAGGACCCGGCGGACCGCCTCGAGCCAGCGCCGCTGGAAGGCGTGGTCGTCGGCCAGGCCGCGCGAGGCGTCCCAGCGGCCCTTGTTCACGCTGGCCCGGCGGCCGCTCTGGCACGTGGTCCCGCCGTTCGAGAGCAGGTAGGGCGGGTCGGCGAAGGCGACGTCCACCGAATGGGGCGAGAGCTTCTCGAGCGCCTCGAGCGAGTCGCCCTCCATCACCGCCCAGCCCCTGCCGGACGCGATCGTGCCGGGGAGGGCGTTCCACGGGTGAAGGTCGAGCCGCCGCGCCATGTCGAGGCATGGTACGGGGGACGATCGATATCGCCAGTTTTCGGCCCGGGTCCGCCGACGCGGCTCAGGGCGCGGCCGCGAACGGCTGCTCGACCGGAGGCTCGGCCGCCACGGCCTCGGCGCGCGGCTGCCACGACCCGGTGACGGCATGGGTGCCGCCGCTCCCGCCGTTCGGCCCGATGATCCAGGTGGCGCCCGCCGGGATGCCCGCGCCGGCGTAGGCGTGGACGTCGGTCGTGGCGTTGCCGTAGGCCTCGTCCGCCGGGCGGCGCGTCGGTGGCGGCGCCGCAGGCGGCCAGGGCCAGGGCCAGGGCGGTCGGGGCGAGGAGGGCGGTTCGCACGGTCGGCTCCCTCGGCGGGCGGCGACGAAGGTGGCGGTGGCCGTCTCGGCGCCGTTCCCGAGGTCGATGGCCGCCGTCCAGACGCCGTTCTGGAGGAGGGAGACGTCGGGCAGGGCCGCGGGGGGGACGCCGGGCGCATCGGCCACTCCCTGCTCGAAGTGGACGACGTCGAAGTCGAGACCGAGCACCTGGGCCTCGATGCGCGCCGCCGCCTCGGCGACGCCGCCCTGGCAGATCTCGCGCAGCTCGGCCTCGTGGCCGACGCAGATCGGGCCCAGGCACCGGGCGGCCACGCTGGCGGCGAGGTCGTCGCACCGGACCGCGGCGGAGAGGAAGGCCTCGACGCTCCCGGCGCCGGTCCGAGCCAGCAGGATGGCGTCGAGGGCGGAGGCCGCGTAGCGGCCGAAGGGGATCCCCATGGCGTGCTCACCGATGGTGACCCGGGCCGGGCCCGCGGAGCCGTCGGGCCACGTCAGCGTGGCGGTCACGTCCACGCCCGAGGTGACCGGTGCCGTGGCGTCGACCGGGACCACCACCGGGCCGGAGGGCCCGTCGAAGGCGAGGGCGACCGGCGCGTGCGTCCCCGGGCCGTCGACCGGAAGCGAGAGCGTGGAGCGGAGCTCCCAGGAGAGGAGCACCGAGCGGACGAGGCCGTCGAGCTCCACGATCTGCTGGTAGGGCGAGACGCCGTCCACGACGGCCGTCTCGAGGTAGGCGTTCATCCAGTCCACCAGCTCCGCCTCCAGGGCGCCGGGGAGCACCAGGCGCAGCTCGGCGAGCGCCGGCACGCCCGCCTCCTCGGCGTAGTCGAGGAGCGCGGTGCCCGGGTCGACCGCGAGCCCGTGGAGGAGCCGCAGCGTGTCCCCGAGCGGTCCGGGCGCGGCCACGGTGGCGGGAACCTCGAACTGCGAGGTGACGGCGAAGGATCCGGCGAGCGGCGCGCTCTCGACGTCCACCGGAGGTGTCCCGTCCTCAGGGCCGCATCCGGCGGCGAGCAGCGCGGCGAGCGTGGAGAGCAGTCGGGTCGGCGAGGGCGGCCGCTTCGTCGCGTCGCAGGTGCGGAGCGTCGTGGCGCTCTCGGCTCCGTGAGGGCAGCCCGCGCCCCTCGAGGTGCCGCCCTGTGCGCGGCGGCGGTTGTCTCCCGCCCGGACACGGTCTAAGAGACCCGGCATGCAGGGCCCCCTCGACGCCGCCTTCGTGAAGGAGGCGGCGCGCCGCGCCGGATTCCACGAGGTGGGCATCGCCCGCGCGGAGCCCCTCGACCCGCGTGGGCTCGACCGGATGCTCGAGCGCGGCGGCGAGGCGGACATGGCCTGGCTCCGCACCCGGCGCGCGGAGCGCCTCGACCCGGGCCGGCTCCTCGCCGGCGCGCGGAGCGTCGTCGCGCTCGCGCTCTCCTACCACGCCGGCGACTCCGGTCCGCCCCCGCCCGGCTCGGGCGAGGTGGCGCGCTATGCCCGCGGCCGCGACTACCACGCGGTCGCGAAGCGGAAGCTGCGCGCGCTCGTGGCGGAGATCCGGGCGCGCGACCCGGAGGCGCGCTGCCTGGCCACCGCCGACGTCGCGCCGGTGATGGAGAAGGCCTGGGCGGAGCGGGCCGGCATCGGCTGGATCGGCAAGAACGCCTGCCTCATCACCCCGGCGCACGGGAGCTGGGTGGTGCTCGCCACCGTGATCCTCGACCGGGAGCTGGAGCCCGACCGGCCCCACCCGGACCGGTGCGGGAGCTGCGCGGCCTGCCTGCCCGCCTGCCCGACCGGCGCCATCCCGGAGCCGGGGCTCGTGGACGCCCGGCGCTGCCTCTCCTTCTGGACCATCGAGCGGCGCGGCGAGATCCCGCCGGAGATGGCCGACCGCCTGGGCGGCCGCCTCTTCGGCTGCGACGACTGCCAGGCCGCCTGCCCGTGGAACGCCGGCCTCGCGCCCTCGGCCGACCCCGACCTCGCGCCGAGGCCCGGCCAGTCGGCGCTCTCCATCGACGAGGTGCTGCGGCTCGACGCCGGGGAGTACGCCCGGCGCTTCCACGGCACCGCCCTCGCCCGGGCCCGCCTCGACGGCCTCGTCCGCAACGCGCTGCTCGCCGCCGGGCGCGAAGGCGACCCGCGCCGGGCGGGCGCGGTCCGCTCGCACCTCCGGAGCCCGCACCCGGGCGTCCGGGCGGCGGCGGAGTGGGCGATGGCCCGGCTGGCGCGGTGACCGGGCCCGGTCGCTGCCGGCGGGGCCCGGCGCTCGCGGCGCGGTGGTGACGGAACGGGACGGACGCGTTACACCTTCACGCGATGACGCTCGCGGAGAGGCTCGAGGCGGCGCGAGGCCGCTGGGCGGTGGGGCCGGCGCTGCGCCGGGCGGTCCTGCGCGCCACCGGCCAGGACGCGCAGGACTACCTGCACCGCATGTCCACGCAGGACGTCAAGGCGCTCCGGCCCGGACAGGCCGCGTACGCCGCCTTCCTGAACGCCAAGGGCCACCTGCTCGGCGAGGGGCACGTCCTCGTGCGCGAGGGGGAGGTCCTCCTGGATCTCGACCCGGCCGCCGCCGCCGGGACCCGCGCCCACCTCGAGAAGTTCGTGATCATGGACGACGTCCTGTTCGAGGACCTCTCGGACGGCCTGCGCCTCCTGCCCGTGCTCGGCCCGGAGGGGCCGGAGCGGCTCGGCGCCCGCGCCGCCGGCGCGCCCGGCTTCCGGAACGACCGCCGGGGCGCGCCCGCCCTGGACCTGCTCGTGCCGGCGGCGGAGGCGGAGCCGCTCCGCTCGGCGCTCCTGGCCGGGGGGGCGGCCGACCTCGGCGAGGGAGACCTCGAGGCGCTGCGGGTCCTGGGCGGGTTCGCCCGCTTCGGCGCCGACATGGACGCCTCGCGCCTCCCCATGGAGGCGGGGCTCACCCGGAGCGCCATCCACTTCGCCAAGGGGTGCTACATCGGCCAGGAGGTCGTGCTGCGGGCCACCGCCAGGGGCCACCTGCAGAAGGGGCTCGTGCAGCTGGCGTTGCCGGCCGGCGCCGGCCCCGGGACGCGCCTCTCCGCGGGCGGGCAGGAGGTGGGCGTCGTCACCAGCGCGGCCGACACGCCCGAGGGGCGGGTGGGCCTCGGCTACCTCCGCCGGGCCCACTGGAGCGTGGGCGCGAGGCTCGCCGCGGGCGAGGGCGAGGCGACCGTGCGGCGCGTGATCGTGGAGGACGGGATCGCCGGCTGACCCGTCACGCCTCGGCGACCGGGATCTCCGGCCCCTCGGGCCGGTCCTCGCCTCCGCGGGCCGCCGCCTCGCGCCGCACCTCGGCGATCTCCTCCTTCAGCTCCGCGCGCACCGCACGGATCTCGCCGCGCAGGTCCTCGAAGGTGTACCGGATCTCCTCGGCCGAGATGCCGAGCAGCGCGCGGCGCGCCGCGGAGAGGATCGAACCGAGCAGGCTCACCGCGCCGCCTTCCTGCGGATGGGGCAGGAGGAGATGGCGCCACCCGGGTCGATGGCGTCGCCCCCGGTCACGACGCTCTTCACCGTCCCGTCCTGGTCCAGGACGAAGGTGGCCCGGTTGGCCACGCCGACCACCGGCATGGTCCCGCCGTACTGGCTCGCCACCTTGCCCCCCGCGTCGGAGAGGAGCGGGAAGGGGAGCTGGTTCTCCGCCTTGAACCGCTTCTGCGTCTCGACGGAGTCCACGGAGATGCCCACCACCTGCGCGCCCTTGTCGACCACGTTCGCGTACCGGTCCCGGTACGCCTGCACCTCGCGCGTTCAACCCGAGGTGAACGCCTTCGGGAAGAAGGCGAGGATGACCGGTCCGCCCTCGAGCAGCTTCGAGAGGGTGACCGGCCTGCCCTCGGTGTCGGGCAGGGTGAAGTCGGGCGCCCGGTCGCCCACCTTGAGCGGGGCGGTGCCGAGGATCATGGCCAGGAGCGGGATGGTCATGGCCCATCCCTAGCCCGCGCCCGGCCCGGTGCTCGCCCCGTTGGGGGGGGGCGTGACCTCCTCCCCCGGGGGCGGGAGCCGGAGATGCGCTCACCGGATCAGCCGGACCGGGACCTCCCCGCGGAGGGAGTTCACGAGCCAGAGCCTCCGCGCCCCGGCCAGGTCGGCCTCGCGCAGCGCCGCCTCGCGGGCCAGGCCGCGGGCGAGGAGCTCCTCGCGCCAGACGCCGGCCAGGAGCCCGCAGTCGCGCGCCGGGGTGAGCCGCTCCCCGCCGATCTCCGCCACCAGGTTCCCGATGGTGAACTCCGTGACCTCCCCCTGCTCGTTCAGGAGCAGGACGTCCGCCGCGTCGGGCCGCTCGGCCCGGCGCGCGTCGTAGGTCTCCCGCCGGGTGGTCTTGTGGAAGAGGAACCGGTCGTCCCGCCGGACCGGCCAGCGGGAGAGCGCCACCGGCCACGGGGTGGGAGCGGTCCCGGGCAGCGGAGCGCACTCGACCCGCAGCGCGCCGTCGGAGGCGGTGAGGAGCCGGAGCCGCCGCGGCGCTCCGTCTTCCGCGCGCGCCGCCGCCTCGAGCGCCGCCCGCGCCCGCGCCGTGTCGGCGGCGAAGCCGAAGTACCGGGCCGAGGCGGCCGTTCGCGCCAGGTGGCGCTCGAGCCTCGGGCAGGAGCCGCCCTCGGCCCGGACCGTCTCGACGAGCTGGAAGTCCACCGCCGGATCGGCCAGGAAGGCGGTCTTGGCCAGGGCCTCGTCCCACTCCCCGCTCGCCGACGAGCCCCAGGTGACGCCGCCGCCGGTGGCGGCGGTGGCCGCGCCGGTGCGCAGGTCGAGGTCGAGCGTGCGGATGGCCACGTTGAAGACCGCCTCGCCGCCGGGGGCGACCAGCCCGACCGCGCCGCAGTACGGGCCGCGGGGGCTCCGCTCCAGGGCGGCGACGAGCGCCATGGCGGCCACCTTGGGGGCGCCCGTCACCGATCCCGAGGGGAAGAGCGCGGCCAGGAGCCCCTCGAGGCCGACGGCGGGCGGGACCCGCGCCGCGACGGAGGAGGTCATCTGGTGCACGGTCCTCCACGTCTCGACCTCGAAGAGGCGCTCCACCGCGACGCCGCCGGGCTCGGCCACCTTGCCCAGGTCGTTCCGGAGCAGGTCCACGATCATC
Organism: Anaeromyxobacteraceae bacterium; assembly: GCA_035466675.1. GTDB lineage: Bacteria > Myxococcota > Myxococcia > Myxococcales > Anaeromyxobacteraceae > Anaeromyxobacter. The sequence goes on from DATIUR010000232.1 coordinate 6,319, forward strand.
ACGTTCTCGGCCCGGTCCTTCTCCGAGGCGCCCAGCCGGGCGGCGGCGTCCTCGTCCTCCTCCAGCCAGCGGCCGCGGCGCGCGGTGCCCTTCATGGGCCGCACCCGGACCGTCGAGCCGGTCCGGTGGAAGAAGATCTCCGGAGAGGCGGAGACGAGGGCGCGGTCGCCCAGGTCGAGGCAGGCGGTGAAGCCGCCGCCCTGGGCGGCCCGGAGCCGGTCGTGCAGCGCGAAGGGGTCCCCCTCGAACCGGCCGGCGACCCGGAAGGTCAGGTTCACCTGGTAGGCGTCGCCCCGGGCCAGGGCCTCGCGCACCAGGGCGACGGCGGCGGCATGCTCCGACCGCGAGATCTCCGGCTCCAGGCCGAAGACCCGGGCCGCGCCGGAGGGGCAGGGGGGCTCGCCGGGCGCGTCGTAGATGCCGAAACAGGCGAGCGGGCCCCGGCGCGGGGGGCGGACCCGGAGGGCACGGTCGAACGCGGGCGCGGCCTCGTAGGCGAGGAATCCCGCCGCCCACCGGCCGGCGGCGGACTCGGCCTCGACCGCGCGCAGGAGCGGGCGGACGCCGGAGGGCTCGTCGGCGGTGAGGACGCGCCGCGGCCGCTGGAACGCCAGCCGGCCGAACGGCTCGAAGTGCAGGAGGGCGCGCACCCCCTCACCGGCCGGTCCGGGCGGCGCGGTTGACCCGGGCCGCGAAGCGGGCGGCGCGCTCGTGCGCGTGCTCCGACGTGGTCGGGAGGGGCGCGACCTCGAGGCGGGGCAGCGGTCCACCGGTCCCGGCCAGGACGATGGCGAGCACGCGGCCGGGATGGGCGATCCCCGCGACCTCCTCGCCGCTGTCGACCCGGGCCAGGACCGCGGTGGCCCGGACCCAGCGCGCCAGCCCGGCCAGGCGCTCCGCCGAGCCGGAGCCGGGGGCGAGATCCGCCGCCAGGTCGGCGCCGGTGGCGGCCTCCGCCAGATCGGGCGTGAAGAGCACGCCGTCGAGCGCCTGCTGCCGCTCGGTCGGGGTGAGCGCTCCCGCCGCGACGGCCAGGTCCACGCGCCGGCGGAGCCCCTCCGCGGCGCGGGCCAGGGTGGCGGGATCCGGGTCGAACAGGCGCACCCGGCAGCCGGCCAGCGCCGAGAGGAGCGCCAAGGCCTGCGCCGGCTCGCCCGCCCCCAGGATCGCCACCGTCTCGATCGCGAGCATCGCGCGCTCCCCGTCCGGAGGGTCTACCCATGCCACGGCGCTGTGGCAAGCGGGCGGCGCCGCGGGTAGTGTCGGGGCGTGGCTCCCCGCGCAGTCCTCGCCGTGGCCCTCGCCCTCGCCGGCGCGCTCGGCGCGTGCGGGCCGAGCGCCGAGGAGCGGCGCATGGAGGAGGTCCGCCGCCTCTGCGAGGGGCTCGTGCCGGGAACGACCACGCTGCGGGAGGCGGACGCGGCCCTCGGGGGAGGTCGGTTCCCCCCGGCGTGGGCGTGCAGCTCCTTCACGGGCCCGGCGGGCCAGCCCGACGTGTGCGACTACGTCACGGCGGTCTGCCAGCTCGACTTCACCTTCTACCAGGGCGACGCCGGCGCCTGCGCGCAGACGCCGAGCGGGCCCGCCTGACCAGGCCGAACCGGGAGCTCCGATGAAGGCGATGGTGATCCGCGCGCACGGCGGTCCCGAGGTGGTGGAGATGGCCGACCTCCCCGAGCCGTCGGCCGGCCCGGGCCAGGTGCTCGTCCGCGTGCGGGCCGCCGCGCTGAACCACCTCGACGTCTGGGTGCGCCGGGGCTTCCCCGGGCTCAGGCTCTCCTTCCCGCACGTGCTCGGCTCGGACGTGGCGGGGGTGGTCGAGGCGGTGGGCCCGGGCGCGGCCGGCGTGGCCGCGGGGGACGCGGTGGTGGTGAACCCGAGCCTCGGCTGCGGCCGGTGCGAGCGCTGCCTCTCCGGCGCCGAGAACCTCTGCCCGTCCTTCGCCATCCTGGGCGAGCACCTGCCGGGAGGCATGTGCGAGCTCGTGGCGGTACCGGCCCGGAACGTCCTCCCCATGCCGGCCAGGCTCTCCTTCGAGGAGGCGGCCGCCGTGCCGCTCGTCTTCATGACCGCCTGGCACGCCCTCGTCGAGCGGGCCCGGGTGGCGCCGGGCGAGACCGTCCTGGTCCACGCCGCCGGCTCGGGCGTGGGGAGCGCGGCGGTGCAGGTCGCGAAGCTGCTCGGCGCGCGGGTCATCGCCACGGCCGGCACGGACGCCAAGCTCCGGAAGGCGGTCGCGCTCGGCGCGGATCACGCCGTCAACTACGAGACGCAGGACTTCCTGGCCGAGGTCCGGCGGATCGTCGGCCGCCGCGGCGTGGAGGTGGTCTTCGAGCACGTGGGGAAGACCACCTGGGAGAAGTCGATCCTGGCGGCGGGGATCGGGGGGCGGATCGTGACGGTCGGGGCCACCACCGGCCACGACCCGCTCACCGACCTCCGGCACGTCTTCTACCGGCAGCTCTCCATCCTCGGCTCCACCATGGGGACGGGGGGCGACCTGGCCCGGGTGCTGCGCTTCGTCGAGGCGGGGAAGCTCCGCCCGGTGCTGGACCGGGTCCTCCCCCTCTCCGAGGCGCGGGGCGCGCAGGAGCTCCTGGCGGAGCGGGCCCAGTTCGGGAAGATCGTGCTCGTGCCCTAGACGTACCGGACGCCGCGCCGCAGCTCGCGCAGCCGCCGCACCCGCTCCTCGACGGGAGGGTGGGTGGAGAAGAGGTGCATCGCCTTCTCGGCCACCCCGCGCAGCGGGCTCACGATGAAGAGGTGGGCGGTGGCCGGCCCGGCGAAGTCGTAGGGCCGGGCCCGGTTCGCCTGCTCGAGCTTGAGGAGCGCGGAGGCGAGCGGCTCGGGGTCGCCGAGCAGCTCGGCGCCGGAGGCGTCCGCGCCGTACTCGCGGGAGCGCGACACGGCGAGCTGCACGATCACCGCGATGATGGGGGCGAGGATGGCCCAGGCCAGCGCCGCCCAGACGTTGCCGCCGCGCTCGTCGTCGCTCGACCGGCCCAGGCCGAGGAAGGCGCCCCACTGGATGACGTGGCCGAGCGACGAGATCAGGCCCGCCACCGCGGCCGCGATGGTGGCGACCAGCACGTCGCGGTTCCGCACGTGGGCGATCTCGTGGGCCAGCACGCCCTCCAGCTCGCGCCGGTCGAGGATCTGGACGATGCCCTCCGTCACCGCCACCGCCGCGTGCCGCGGGCTGCGGCCGGTCGCGAAGGCGTTCGGGGTGGGGGAGGGGATGACGAACAGGCGCGGCATGGGCATGCCCGCGCGGCGGGTGAGCCGCTCCACCATCTCGTACAGCTCGGGCGCCTGCTCGCGGGTCACCGGCCGGGCGCGGTGCATCGCCAGGGCGATCCGGTCGGAGAACCAGTACGAGAGGAAGTTGATGGCGAGGCCGATGGAGCCGAACAGCAGCATCCCCCGGTAGCCTCCCCACAGGTTGCCCCCGATGGCCAGGATGGCGATGAGGAACGCCATCAGGGCCGCGGTGGCGAGGGTGTTTCGCCCCGCGCCGCGCGGGCGCGGGAGGTTCATTCCGCGAACTTCGGTCTTCTCGTTCCAGGCCATGGGTGACCGGAACATAGCCATCGCGCGACCGCGGTCAACTCGATACTTTGGCTGGATCACTTCGGAAAAACGAATGCACGCGAGGGCGGGGCAGCCCGGGTGGCTTTCTCGCGCCGGCCCCGGCCCCGTGCTAGGAGGGAATCGAGCGATATCGCGGGAGTAGCCGTGGCGAAGAAGGGCAAGGCGGGGGGGAGGAGGAAGGCGATGGCGCGTCCGGCCTCGAGGCAGCTCGAGCTGGTCCCGGCGGAGCCCGTCCGGGCGCCGAAGGCGCGGGGAGCCGGGGCACCCGCCAGAGCGGGGAAGGCTGCGAAGGAAGCCCCTCCGGCCTCCGCCCCGGCACGGCGGCCCGCGGCCCTGAAGGCGGTCCCCCCGCCCCCGCCGGCCGAGGCCGCGCCCCCGGCCGCCGAGGCGCCGCGCTCCCCGAAGCGCCGCGCCACCGCCGAGCAGATGGCCCAGAAGCAGCGCGAGATCTCCATCTCCGAGTTCTTCACCAAGAACCGGCACCTGCTCGGCTTCGACAACCCCTCCAAGGCGCTCCTCACCACCATCAAGGAGGCGGTGGACAACTCGCTCGACGCCTGCGAGGAGGCGGGCATCGTCCCGGAGATCACCATCGAGGTGCGCGATCTCGCCCTGGACGCGAAGGGGGCGGGCGATCTCACCAAGGGCGAAGGCCGCTTCGTCGTGACCGTGGAGGACAACGGCCCCGGGATCGTGAAGGCGCAGGTGCCGAAGATCTTCGGGAAGCTCCTCTACGGATCGAAGTTCCACCGGCTGAAGCAGTCGCGCGGCCAGCAGGGGATCGGCATCAGCGCGGCGGCCATGTACGGGCAGCTCACCACCGGGCAGCCCATCCGCGTGGTGTCGCGGACCGGCAAGGGCAAGCCGGCCCACGCCTTCGACATCCAGATCGACACGCGCAAGAACAACCCGGTGGTCACGCGCGACGACGCGATGGCCGACTGGCACCTGGAGCACGGCACCCGGGTCGAGCTGGAGATCGTGGCGAACTGGCAGCAGGGGCAGCGGTTCGTGAACCGGTACGTCGAGCACTCGGCCCTGGCGAACCCGCACGCCACCTTCCACTACCTCAGGCCGCGGCAGGAGCGGCTCACCTTCCCGCGCGCCACCGAGGAGCTTCCCCGGGAGGCGCAGGAGATCCGGCCCCACCCGCACGGCGTCGAGCTGGGCGCGCTCATGCTGCTCGCCGCCGACTCGAAGAGCCACGACGTGAAGGGGTTCCTCCAGACCACGTTCTCCCGGGTTTCGGCGGCGGTCGCCGACCAGATCGTGAAGGCGGCCGGCTTCAAGGGGAAGGTCCGCCCGCGCGACCTGGCCGAGGACCGCGAGCTGGCGGAGAAGCTGCACAAGGCCATCGCCGCGACGAAGATCATGGCGCCGCCCACGCAGGTGCTCTCGCCCATCGGCGACGAGCTGATGCGCAAGGGGCTGGTGAGCTTCCTCGAGGTCATCGAGAGCGAGGGGCCGGAGGAGAACGGCGACGCGCAGCTCGACCTCGACCGCGCCGGCAAGAAGAAGGCGTCGAGGAAGGAGAAGGAGGCGAAGGCGGCGGCCCCGGAGGTGCCCGACGCGCCGCCCGAGGAGGGGGTCGAGAAGATCAAGGGGCACAACTACTTCATCGCCACGGTGACGCGCCCGCCCAAGGTCTACCGCGGGAACCCGGTCCAGGTGGAGGTGGGGCTCGCCTACGGCGGGTCCTGGCCGGCCGACAAGCCCATCGAGCTGTTCCGGTTCGCGAACCGGGTGCCGCTCCTCTTCCAGCGCGGCGCCTGCGGGACGACCGACGCGATCGTCAAGACCGACTGGCGGAACTACATGCTGTCGCAGCCGAAGGGCTCGCTGCCGGTCGGGCCCATGGCGCTGCTCGTCCACGTCGCCTCGGTCTGGGTCCCCTTCACCTCCGAGGCCAAGGAGGCGGTGGCCCACTACCCGGAGATCACGCGGGAGATCCAGCTGGCCGCGCAGGAGTGCGGACGCAAGCTGGCGGCGCACATCCGCCGCAGGAAGCACGCCGACTACCAGGCGCAGCGGCGGAGCATCTTCGAGCTGTACATCCAGGAGGTGGCGCGGGCGGTGGGCAAGATCGTCGGCCGGAGCCCCGACCCCATCCGGCGCGACTTCCTCAGGCTCGCCCAGAAGGTCACGGAGGCGGAGCTGGCGGAGCATGATCGGGAGCTGGAGGAGATGAGCGAGAGGATCACGAAGCGCCCGCGGCGGGCGGAGAAGGACGAACAGGAGTAGCCATGGCGCGCCTCGACGCGGCGGACAAGAAGACCATCGGGAAGATCGAGAAGCTGGCGGAGTCGGTGCTCAAGGCCACGAAGGGCGGCAAGAACCCCTTCGTGGAGATCCCCATCCGCTCGCTGGCGAACGTGAAGTTCAGCGAGAAGAAGCGGCTCATCGAGCTGGGGAGCCAGAAGCAGAAGCGCTACTTCTTCAACGTCTCGATGGCGAAGAAGTTCATGCAGACCTTCCTCGTCTCGGAGGCCTGCAAGCAGCTCATCGACTCCGGGAAGACGACCAGCATCCGCGACCTCTACTACATGACGAAGCACGCCCTGGGGGAGACGCGGCAGAACACCTTCGAGGACCAGGACGAGTCGGATCCGATCATCGAGGACCTCGAGGTCGCGATCGACTCGCTCCGGGAGGAGCTGCACCTGTTCGCCGGCGGGCGGGGGTTCATGGTCGGACCGATGACGATCCGTGACACGGGGGACACCATCGACCTGCGCCGGATGGGCTCCGGGGGATGGGGTGTGCCCTCGATCGTCGAGGAGAACGTCGTGCAGTTCGGGAAGAACGAGGCGAAGTACGTCCTCCTCATCGAGAAGGAAGCCGTGTGGAAGCGTTTCAACGAGGACAAGTTCTGGCAGCGAGAGAAGTGCATCCTCGTGACCGGACTCGGGCAGCCGCCGCGCGGCGTCCGTCGAATCGTCCAGCGACTTCACGCCGAGCTCGAGATCCCGGTGTACGTGCTCGTCGACAACGATCCATGGGGCTTCTACATCTACTCGGTCCTGAAGCAGGGCTCGATCAACCTCGCCTACGAGTCGATGCGAATGGCCGTTCCGGACGCGCGTTTCATCGGACTATCCTCGTTCGACAAGACGAAGTACAAGATTCCCCCGAGCGTTCACGTTCCGATGAAGGAGCAGGACTACTCGCGCGCGAAGCAGATGCTGACCTATCCCTGGTTCCAGGCGCCCAGGTGGCAGAAGGAGATCCAGGAGATGGTCCGGTCCGGCCAGAAGTACGAGATCCAGGCCCTCACGACGCACAGCATCTCGTTCGTGACCGAGGAGTACCTTCCGAAGAAGCTCAGGGACAGGGACTGGCTGGAGTAGGGCGGGGACAGGAGGAACGGATGGCGGCGAAGCGTGGCAACCGGACGAAGCGCAAGGTGGCGAGTCGCTCGAAGGTGAAGCGCGACCAGGCGGCGCGCAAGCGCCGGCTCAGCGTGAGGCGCAAGCGGCGCGCGAAGCGCGGACCGCGGTAGCCACCGTCACTCGACGCTCGGCTCCCCGCAGTGCAGCTCCGCGCAGAGCGGGCAGTAGCCGAAGTACGTCCGCGCCGGGGGGTGCGCCACGAGGTCGGGCACGAGGTCCCACTCGTCCCACGGTCCGGGCCGTCGGGTGCGCCGGCAGCAGCTGCACTGCTCCACCAGGCCCCGGCCGTTCCGGTAGGCGGAGACCGCGGCGTGCACCACCGGGTAGACCGCGCCGATGGGCAGCTCGCGCACGGTCCGGTGGACCACCGACACGGCCGCGAGCACGCCGGGAACCGGCACGATGGGAACGAGGCGGGTGGTGACGAGCCGCGCGACGTCCGCGTCGTTCGCCTCGCCGGACAGGAAGACCGGCGCGCCGCAGCCCGACCGGAAGCGCTCCAGGGCGCGCTCGAACAGGTCGCGGTGCACCCGGCGCGGGGCGTCCCCGGAGACGTGATCCAGCCAGCGGGTCCCCACCAGCGCGTCGGAGAGGCAGCGGTCGCCGACGCCGTTCTCGAGGGCGATCCGCTCCCAGGCGGCGTTCACGAAGAGGATGGTGCCGTCCGCGTCGAGCAGGCACCCCGGGTCGGCCGTGTAGGAGAGGTGGTGCACGGCGGAGGGGATGGCGCGTGGGCAGGTGCACGTCTCCATGGCGATGCCAGGCCCTTGCAGCGCCGGTGCCACGCTCTCCGCCGGGATCCCGGAGGGAAGGCAATGGGTTCGGGAGCACCCGAGGTTCACGCCACGCTCCCACGCGCCGTTGCGCGCAGGGGGCTCCTCGCGCAGGATGGCGCCATGGCCCTTGGAGCCGGCGATCGAGCCCCCACGTCCATGGTACGGGACCTCGACGGCGGCGCCCTCGCGCTGCCGGTCCTGGCCGCCGCCGGGCCGGCGGTCCTGTTCATCTGGAAGGCCGACTGCCCCACCTGCCACACCGCGGCCCACGCCCTGCCTCGCCTGGCGGCGGTGGCCGGCCTCCGCGTCGCGGCGATCTCCCAGGACGGGCCGGCCGAGACCCGCGCCTTCGCCGCCGCGCACGGGTGGGACCGCGCCCCGGTGGACCTCCTCCTCGATCCGGAGCCGTGGCCGGCCTCGGACGCCCTCGGCGTACGCGCCACGCCGACCTGGATCCTGCTCGCGCCCGGCGGCCGCGTCGAGGCCGCCGCCGAGGGCTGGAGCCGCGAGGAGGCCAACGCGCTCGCGGCGCGCGCGGCGGCGCTGGCCGGGGCCCCCGCGACGGTGGTCTCGCGCCCGGAGGACGGCCCGGCCCTCCGCCCCGGCTGATCGTCGCGGAACGCGCCGTAGGTCACGGCGCGCGCCCGCCCCGGTCGGGGCCGCGTCCAACCGGAGCCGTGATCCCGGGCTCCCCCCGCGATAGACCCTCGGTGACTCCGCCCGGGAGGTGCACCATGTGGAAGAAGATCCTGCTCGCCGTCGCGCTCCTCGTCGTGGCCGCCGTCGCCTTCGTCGCCATCCAGCCCTCCACCTTCCGGGTGGCCCGGGCCGCCGTCATGGCGGCGCCGGCCGGGGTGGTCTACGCGCAGATCGCCGACTTCCACGCCTGGCAGGCCTGGTCGCCCTGGGAGAAGCTCGACCCGAACCAGCGGCGCGAGATCTCCGGGCCGCCCTCGGGGAAGGGCGCGGTCTACTTCTGGTCCGGCAACGACCAGGTGGGCGAGGGACGGATGACCATCGTCGAGGCCCGGCCGGGGGAGGCGGTGGACATCCAGCTCGAGTTCATCAAGCCGTGGCAGTCGGCGAGCCGGACCGAGTTCCGGCTCCTCCCCGACGCGGGCGGGACGCGCGTCGAGTGGACCATGGTGGGGCACAGCGGATTCGTGGAGAAGGCCATGGGCATCTTCATGAACTGGGACGCCATGATCGGGACGGACTTCGAGCGGGGGCTCGTCGCCCTGAAGGCCGCCGCCGAGGCGGAGGCGGCCAGGGCGAGGGAAGCCGCGCCGGCCGCGCCCGCGCCGCGGTGACGGACGGGCTAGTCGCCGCGCCCGAGGAGGAAGAGGAGGCCCATCACCACGAAGACGACGCCCGCGCCGCGCTTGATCCAGATCTGCGGCACGAGGCGCGCCACGCCCTCGCCGACGAGCACGGCGACGGCGCTCGTGGCGACGAGCGCCAGGGCGGCGCCGGCGAAGACGACCCAGCGCGAGCTGCCCGCCGAGAGGGACATCGTGGCGAGCTGCGTCTTGTCGCCCATCTCGGCGAGGAAGATGGCGACGAAGGTCGAGGCGAAGAGCTTCCAGTCCATGGGCACCTCCGGGGGGCTGACGAGCGCCGCAGCACGGCCCGCGCCCGAGCTCAGGGCGCGGCGCGTCGCCGCTCCCGGCCCTCCCCGAAGAAGGGCGCGCACCGCTCCAGGAACCCCTCCAGCGCGGCCCGCTCCCCGGGCCGGAGCCGGCGCGCGAAGAGGGCGGGCAGGGCCTGGCGGGCGATCTCGGCGCTCTCCGCGTAGCCGTCCGGCGTGAGCGAGCCCTCCACCAGGCGGTAGCGGAGGAAGAGCAGATAGGTCTGCACCACGTCGGTCATGCAGTAGGCGGCGATCCGGTCGAGGGCGCCCTTTCCGTACAGCTCCTGCACGTCGGCGCCCTCCACGTCCTCCTTGCCGGGCAGCCCCACCAGCTTGGCGTACAGGTCGAGCGGTGCGGCCGGCGACGTCCCGCCGGTGGTGAGCAGCTCCTTCAGGTCGAGGTGCCCCGCCCCCCGCCGCCGCGCCCCGCCGAACCAGGCGGGCGTGGGGACGCCGTGCTTGAGCGACCGCAGCTCCAGGACCGGCAGGTCGAAGCCGCGCCCGTGGAAGGAGATCACGGTGGCGCCTTCCAGCCGCTCCCACATCCGGGCCAGGAACGCCCCCTCCTCCTCCCGCCGGTCCGTCCAGGAGGAGGCGTCGCCGAGGGTCACGATCCCGCCGTCCTCGAACGCCTCGAGCGTGCAGGCGGCCACCGGGCGGTGGTAGGGGAGGGGGAGGAAGTCGCTGCGC
>DATIUR010000233.1:0-4818 GCA_035466675.1 Anaeromyxobacteraceae bacterium
CGGCCAGCCGGTGCTGGCCGAGGAGCGCATCGAGGACACCGTCCAGGTGGACGCATTCTTCATCGGGACCACCAAGAAGGTCTACGGCCTCAGGGTCCAGGGCGACTCGATGATCGGCGACGGGATCCTCCCCGGCGACTACATCTTCGTGAAGAAGCAGCTCAACGCCGACGACGGCGAGATCGTGGTGGCCATGATCGACGACGAGGCCACCGTGAAGCGCGTCTACTTCGAGGGCGACCGGGTCCGCTTCCAGCCCTCGAACCCGCGCATGGCGCCCATCTACGTCCGCGAGGCCGACTTCAAGAGCACGATGATCCTGGGCGTGGTGGTGGGCGTCTACCGCAAGATCGACTGAGTCAGCGGGTCTTCGCCTGCTTGATGTACCGGTCGAGGTCCTCCCGGTCGATGAGCGAGAGGATCTCCACGGTGTTCTGCCTCTCCGGCCGCCGGTAGAGGAGCCGAACGTCGGTGGCCACCCGGACCCGGTAGTAGCCGGGCAGCCCCTCCAGCGGCAGCGCCCGCAGGCTGGGATGGCGCACGTCCTGGGCGAGCAGGTTCGCCTGCTTGAAGGCCGCCCGCTGGATCCGCCGGTCCCAGCCCTCGAGCGAGTCGTAGAACTCGCGGGTGAACACCGGCATGAGCCAGGCGGCGGGCGCCTCCTCCGGCTCGTCCGCCTCCGCCGGGGGCGGCTGCGCCTCCGCGGCCGGAGCGGCGGGCCGGGCCCGCGCCTCCTCCAGCGCCCGCGCCTGCTCCGCCTCGCGCTCGGCCGCCCTGGCCAGGCGCGCCTCGAGCGACGCCATCTTCCCCTCCAGGTCGCGGGCGAGGGACCGGGCCCGCTGCAGCTCCTGGGCGGCGTCCGTCGCCTGCGCGGCGGCCAGGGAGGCCTCGGCCCGCTCGCGGGCCCTCTGCGCCTCCTGGGCCGCCTCCCGGGCGCGGGCCGCCTCGTCCACCGCCTGGGCCTCCCGCGCCCGCGCCTCCCGGAGCTGCGCCTGGATCTTGTCGCGCTGGGCCTCGGCCTTCTCCCGGGCCTCCTCGGCCTGCCCCCGCGCCCGCTCCAGCTTGCGCTCCAGCTCGGCCACCCGGCCCTCCGCGGCGCCCGGCGCGGCCTGGGGCCGATCCGGGGCGGGGGCCTCGCCCTCCGGAGCCGGCCCGTAGTAGCGCTGCACCAGCCGGTCGAGGGGCTCCACGGCCCGCTCGCGCACCGCCGGCGCGGGGTCGGCCAGGACGCGCCAGAGCCCCATGGCCAGGCCGTGGTCGGAAGTGCCCAGGGCCAGGAGATCGTCCGCCGCGGCCGCGTCGAGGCTCGTCCCCGGGAGCGGCGGACGGCCGAAGGCCGCGGCGAGCTTGCCCACCACGAGCTGGCGCGCGTCCTCGGCGCCGGTCCGGATCTCGTCGGCCAGCATGTCGCACAGCTCCACGTCGGAGAGCGACTCGGTCCGGAACCCGGGGACCCGCAGGCCCAGCGACTTCGCGATCTCGCGCGTCTCCTCGGGGAGGAGCGCCACGTAGAGGAAGACCGAGAGGCGGTCCCGCGACAGCTCCCCGAGCGGCGCGTCGCCCCCCGGATCCGGGAGCGGCGCCGCCCCGGCGCGCCCCCGCCCCGCCGCCTTCCCCGACGTGGCCCTGCGCGCGGTCACGGCCTCACTGCGTGGGCGCCGTCTCGCGGATCTGCCCCTGGTAGGTGGCGCCGGGCGGGATCTTCCAGCCGTCCGGCACCGGCACGGCGAGCTTGAAGAGGAGCGGCCGCTCCATCCCGCTCGCCCCGCGCCCGGCGGTCTCGACCTCGACCTGCACGTTGACCGCCTCGCGGGGGAACAGCTCCACCCACCAGGTCCCGAACAGGATGCCGGGCGGGAAGTCGTCCGAGAAGCGCTCCGGGTCGGCCAGCTTCATGTAGGGCTCCCCGGGCCCGGTCATCTCGCCCCACGGCTTCCCCTTCTCGTCCACGAACTGGAAGGCGATCCGGCGGAAGACGACGGGCACCACGTTCCGCGTCACGACCCGGTCGCGCTCCCGCTCCCGCTCGGCGATGCGCGGGGCGCCCCACAGGGCGAAGTCGATGCGCAGGCCCGGTCCCCCGCCCTCCGGCGCCGGCCCCGGCTCCACCGCCAGGAGGTCGAGCCGCAGCCCCTGCTCCACCGCCGACGCCACCGGCGCGTACCGCCCCTCCTTCAGCAGGGCCAGGCGGCCGTCGGCGTAGGCCTGGAACTCCTTCACGGCGGCGACCTGGGCCTCGGAGGGCTTCTTCTTCCCCTCGTTCTGCGCGGCCTCGAGCCCGGAGGGACGGACCGGGTCGCGCGGGTGGCGGTTCCGGACGGCGACCAGCTCGTCGAAGTACCAGCGCGAGAGGGCCTGGACCTCGTCGCGCCACTCGGCGGGGCGGTCGGCCGGGATGCCGCGGCCCAGGGCGGCGCGCTCGGCGTAGTCCCGCTTCAGCCGGGACCGCTCCTCCAGGGCGGCGTAGGCGTCGCCCCGCTCGCGGAAGGCGTTCAGGACCTGGACGGCGGCGAGGACGAGGAGCCCCGCGGGCAGGGCGACCAGGAGCAGCTTCTTCATGGGAGCCTCACTCGGCCCCGGCGACGAGCGCCTCGACCCCGCGCACGCCGGAGCGATCGATGTCGTACACGTAGGCGCGCGCCCGCCGCACCGGCTCCTCGGCGACGCGCGAGACCGATCCCGAGCACAGGATCGGGGTCGGCCCCGCCTTGCCGGGAAGATCCACCCGGAAGGCGGTGTGGCGGTGGCCGTGCAGCACGGCCGCCACCGGGAGCTCCGCCACCAGCCGGACCACCTGGTCCGCGTCGGCGAGCGGCATCCGGGAGACGATCGCGTCCGAGGGAACGCGCTCGGGCGGGAGCACCACGTGGTGGTGGAAGGCGAGAAGCACCGCCCGCCCGGTCCGGGCGTGCTCGCGGACCAGCTCCCGGGCGCCGCGCAGCTGCTCGGCGCCGAGCCTGCCGGCCGTCTCGTACGGCTCCGCGCCGTGGCGGGCGCTGTCGAGGGCCACCACCACCGCCTCGTCGCCGAGCGCGGTGACCCAGGGATAGGAGGGCTGCGCCTTGCGCATCCCCTTCCCGTCCGGGCCGACCAGGCGCAGGAACCGGGCCGTCTCGACGGCATCCTCCGACCAGACGTCGTGGTTGCCGGGGACCACGGTGAGCTTGCCCGCGTCCGCGAAGGGCCGGAGCATCTCGGCCACCCGCTCGAACTCGCGGGTCTCGCCGGAGAGGGTGAGGTCCCCGGTCACGAGCAGGTGGTCCACGCCGACCTCGCGCAGCGCGTCCACCAGCCCCTTGGCCAGGCGGGGCGAGTGGCGCTCGCAGTCCTTGGCGCTGAAGCCGTGGCGGGGGTAGCGGCTCCGGTCGGCGAGGTGGATGTCGGAGATGTGGCCGAGGCGGACGATGCGCGGACTCCGTGTGGATGCGCGGCCGAAAGGGAGGGCGAGATGCTAACGGCCCCCCGGTCCGCCGTCAAACCACCGGGGTGTGGCGGCGCCGTCGCGCTTGCCCTTGCCCCGGGAAGCCTTATGGAGAGGGCATGACGCGAACGCAGGCATGGTCGCCCTCCCAAGGGCCCGGGGTGGCCCCGCAGCAGCTCCCCGGCCCGTGCACCGTGCACTACGCCGGAGACGGGGACACCGAGCGCTCCCACGGCGGGCTGCTCACGCCGTCCGAAGGGCCGGTCCGCACGGATCCGGGCGGCCCGGGGGGCGAGCCCGTCGGGCGCCCGGTACCCCGTTCGGCCCACAACCCGCTCGGCGACTGAGGACCCTCAAGTGCGCGGCGGCGCAGGGACTTTTTGTTGATATGCTCGGCGGGGGTGGGTATTCCCCTCCAGGTCGGCGAAGATTCACTGGAACGCGAGGAGACGGCGATGTCCGAGAAGGAGAAGAAGGGGGCGGCAGGCGCCCAGGTGGCCCCGGCGATGGGGGTCCCCGCCCTCATCTCCAAGGAGGACATCCCGCAGGTGCTGCCCATCCTGCCGCTCAGGAACTCCGTCTTCTTCCCGGGCGGCGTGCTTCCGCTGGCGGTGGGCCGGCAGAAGACCATCGCGCTCATCAAGGACGCGGTGCGCGACGAGCAGGTGATCGGCGTCGTCACCCAGCGGCGGGCCGAGGAGGAGGACCCCGGCGCGGCCGACCTCTACACCGTGGGCACGGTCGCCCGCGTGGTGAAGCTCCTCAAGATGGGCGAGGACAACTACTCGCTCGTGGTGCAGGGCCTGGCGCGCTTCCGCGTGCTCGAGCTGGTGCAGGAGTCGCCCTACCTCAAGGCGCGGGTGGACGCGATCGAGGACAAGACCCCGGCCGACGAGGTCGAGGTGGAGGCCCTCGCCATCAACTTGAAGAAGCTGGCCCGCGAGGTGATCGAGCTCATGCCGGAGCTGCCGGCGGCGGCCACCGAGCTGGTCGAGTCCATCACGCACCCGGGCCACCTGGCCGACCTCATCGCGGCCAACGTGGACGTGCCCATCGAGGAGAAGCAGCAGGTCCTCGAGACGGTGGACCTCAAGGCCCGCATGAAGCTGGTGCTGGAGCTGCTCAACCGCAAGCGCGAGATCCTGAAGCTCTCGAACAAGATCGACTCCGCCGTGAAGGGCGAGATGTCGAAGACGCAGCGGGAGTACTACCTGCGCCAGCAGCTCAAGGCCATCAAGGAGGAGCTGGGCGAGCTGGGCGAGGAGGAGGAGGAGCTGGACGAGCTGGCCGAGCGCCTGAAGAAGGCCGGCCTGCCGCCGGAGGTGGACAAGGTCGCGCAGAAGGAGCTCAACCGGCTGAAGTCGATCCCCACCGCCAGCTCCGAGTACACCGTCGCC
>DATIUR010000234.1:0-14136 GCA_035466675.1 Anaeromyxobacteraceae bacterium
CGGTCACGGTGACGGCCTCGGTGGCGGGCTGGCCGGCGGTCTCGGTCTCGGCGACGGTGACGCCGGCGGCGCCGGCGGCGGTCGTCTTCACCACCCTGGCGCAGGCGGTCGAGGCAGGGGCCTGCTCGGACGTGGTGCGCGTGGAGCTGCGCGATGCCTTCGGGAACCCGACCGCGGACCCGGGCTCGGCCACCCCGCTCGCCCTGCTGGCGGCGCCGCCGGACGGCTTCGAGCTGTTCGAGGACCCCGCCTGCGCGGTGGCGGTGCCCGGCGCCTCCATCGAGATCGCGGCCGGCGCCGGAGGAAAGGACTTCTGGTTCCGGGGGACGGTGGCCGGGGGGGTGACGGTGACCTCGTCGCCGGCGGGGCTCGCTCCGGCCAGCCAGGACGAGAACGTCGACCCCGCCGACGCGGCCCGGATCGTCTTCCTGAGCGCCCCCCTCACGGCCGTCGCGGGCGTCTGCTCCGACCTGGCCACGGTCGTGTCGCTCGACCTCTACGGCAACGTGGCACCGGTCGCGGGCGCGACCACGGTGGCCCTGGGCGCCGCGCCCGCCGGGGGCTTCGAGCTCCACGGCGCGGGCGGCTGCGGCGGGGCCCCGGTGGCGTCGACCACCATCGCCGCCGGGACCGCGACCGGGACCTTCCGCTTCCGCGGCACCGTGGCCGGGGCCGTGACGATCACCGCCACGGCCTTCGCGACGAGCGACGACCAGGAGGAGACCATCCTGCCCGCGGCACCCGACCGGCTCGTCTTCGTCACACCCGCGCGGACGGTGGTGGCGGGGACCTGCTCCGAGGTGGCCACGGTGGAGGCCCGCGACCCGTACGACAACGTCGCCCCGGTCGCCTCGGACACCGCCGTGGCGCTCGCGGCCGCGCCTCCGAACGGCCTCACCTTCTACGGGGCGGCCGGCTGCGCGGGCCTCCCGGTCGCCTCCGTCACCATCCCGGCCGGCTCCAGCCAGGCCAGCTTCTGGCTCGAGGGCGGCAGGGCCGGACCCGTCACGGTCACGGCCACGGGAGATGGCATCGCCCTCGCCGCCACGCAGATCGAGACGGTCCAGGCCGGTGCGCCCGACCGCCTCGGCTTCACCACCGCTCCGCAGACGCTCACCGCCGGTGCCTGCTCCGGCCCGGCGACGGTGGCCCTGCAGGACGCGGGCGGCAACACCGCGCCGGTGGCGGCCGACACGCCGGTCTCGCTCGTCGCCTCGCCCGGCGCCGGCTTCGCCTTCTACGCCGGGGCGGGATGCGTCGGGCTCCCGGTGGCCTCGATCGTCATCCCCACCGGTTCGTCCGGCGCCACCTTCTCGTTCCGCGGCAACGCCGTCGGGAACGTGACGGTCACGGCGACCGGTGCGGGCATCCCCGGCGCGGCCGACCAGGTGGAGGTGATCCAGCCCGGCCCGTACGCCGGACTCGCGTTCGACTGGATCGCCTCTCCGCAGCGAAACGGCTCGGCCTTCACCATCACGATCCGCGCGGTGGACGCCTACGGGAACCCCACCCCGACCTTCACCGGCACGGCCGTCCTCGACGCCACGCCGAACAAGCACAAGGTGACCTGCGCCGTCGGCTGCTCGGCCGGGACCACCACCACGCCGTTCGTGGCGGGCACCTGGTCGGGCAGCGTGTCGATCGCGCCGCACGGCGCCGGTGTCCAGCTCAGCGCCACCTCGGGCGGGAGCACGGCCCTGTCGAACCACTTCGACATCGTCCCCGGGGGCGTGGGCACGCCCCCCCTGGCGCTCGGCTCGGCCACCCCGGTCGTGCTCGTGGCCGGGCAGGCCGTCTCGTTCGACGCCTCGGCCAGCTCCGACGTCGAGACCCTGCCGGCGCAGCTCCAGGTCTCCTGGGACTTCACCGGCGATGCCGCGGGCGCGCCGGGCGGCGCCGGCTGGACCGGCTGGAGCACGACCAAGGTGGCCGGCAACGCCTACAGCACGCCGGGCGTCTACCACCCGCGCCTGGCGGTGCGCGACGCCGATCTGAACCTCGGCTACCAGGCCCTCGGCACGGTGGTGGTGGTGGCCGCTGCCGCGGACCGGTGCGTCGTCACGGTCGCCACCATGGCCGACGACGGCGCCATCTCCTGCGCCGGACCGTACGGGACCGACGGCGCGCTCTCCCTGGCCGAGGCGCTCCGGGTCTCGGGTGGCAGGCCCATCACGTTCGACGGCCCGATGACCGTGACCGGGATCGGCGCGCTGTCGGTGTCCGCCCCCGCGTCGGTGTACGCGCCGCGCACGAACGCGGGGGCGGCCACGGTGGTCCTCGACGTCCAGATGTCCTTCGACGTCTCGAGCGCCCTCGTGCTCGCGGGCGTGGAGGTCCGCGACGACCTCGGGGCGACCCCGTCCTTCTTCGTCGCCCCGGCAGGATCCCTGACTCTCGAGGACGCGACGGTCCAGGCCTCGAGCCGCATCCGGTTCGAGGGGGCCGTCGCCGTCCGTCGCACCAGGCTCCTCTCCTGCTCCGGGCCGTGCCTCGAGCAGTGGGCGCCCACCGGCGTGCTGGCCGTGGAGGGGTCGCTCTTCCAGGGCGGGGCCGACGACGCCGTCCGGTTCACGCAGTGCGGCGACGGCTCCTGGCTCGACGTCGCCTCCACCGTCTTCACCGGCATGGGCACCGGCATCCGGGCCACCTGCGTCCAGACGGGCACCACCCGGATCCGCAACGTCACCTTCCACGCCAACGGCACCGGCGTCGCCTACGACGGCGGCGGGCGGGCCCACGATCTCCGCAACGCGATCTTCTCGGCGCAGACCGGAGCCGCGGTGAGCTGCGGCGCGGTCGCGCCGTACCAGTTCATGTCCCGCAGCCACCACATGCTCTTCGGCAACGCCGCGGACGGCTGCGTCGCCTCCGATCCGTACGTGCTGACGAGCGACCCGCTCTACGTGGACGCCGCTTCCGGCGACTACCGCATCCAGCAGGGCAGCGCGGCCCGCGACGGAGGCGTGGACGCGGGGATCGACGTGAACGGCCCGGCGCCGGGCAGCTACTCCGGGGCGCATCCGGACCGCGGCGGCCGCGAGACCTGGTAGGGACGGGCCCGGCGTGTCCGGGGACACCCGTCGGCGGGTGTCGACGCGCCGCGCCCCGGCGGAACGGACGCTTGCTCCGGAGCCGGCCGCAGGCCTGGACAGCGGCCGGCGGCCGTGTCACGAACCAGGGGCTTCCGCCTCCCTCCCGGGGGGCCCGGGCCTCGGCACGGAGGAGCGCATGGTTCGAGACGACGGCATGGGGCGGCGCAGGTTCCTCGAGCTCTCGGCGGGCGGGCTCGCCGCACTCTCGGCGGCGGAGCTGCTCGCCTGCGCCGCCGTCCCCGCGCGGCGCGGCGCGAGCGAGGGCATCTCCTACTTCGCCCGCTTCGGCGTGACCGAGGCGCTCCTGGCCGAGGCGCTGTCGGAGGCGCTCTCGCGCGGCGGCGATCACGCCGACGTCTTCCTCCAGCACCGGGTCTCGAACCAGCTCCTGCTCGAGGACGGCACGGTCAACCGGGCCTTCGCCCAGGTGGACCTGGGCGTGGGCGTCCGCGTGATCCGGGGCGACCAGACCGGCTACGGCTACACCGAGGACCTCTCGCCGGCCGCGCTGCGGGCCTGCGCCCGGACCGCCGCGGCCATCGCCGACGGCCCGGCCCGGCCGGGACCGGCGCGCTTCCGGGTGGAAGGCGCGCTGCCGCAGCGCTACCCGGTGACGGTCCGCTGGGAGGAGGTCCGGCCGGGCCGGAAGCTCCCCATCCTGAAGGGGCTCGAGGAGCGGGTCTTCGCGGCCGACGGGCGGGTGAAGAAGGTGGTCGTCTCCTTCGCCGACGAGGCGGGCGCGGTGCTGGTGGCCGACGCCCGGGGCCGGATCGTCGAGGACGTCCAGCCCATGACCCGGCTCTACGTCTCCTGCACCGCCGAGCAGGGCGGGCGGCGCGAGCAGGGTGGCTACAACGTGGCGGCGCGGGCGGGCCTCGAGTACTACGCGCCGGAGCGGCTCGATCGGGTGGTGCGCGAGGCGGTGGCCCGCACCACGGTGCTCTTCGAGGCGGTGCCGCCGCCGGTCGGCGAGATGCCGGTGGTGCTCGCGGCGGGCTCCTCGGGCATCCTGCTGCACGAGGCCATCGGCCACGGCATGGAGGCCGACTTCAACCGCAAGAACGTCTCCATCTACTCGGACCGGATCGGCAAGCCCATCGCCCGGCCCTTCGTGAACATCGTGGACGATGCCACGGTTCTCAACGCGCGGGGGGCCATCAACGTCGACGACGAGGGGAACGCGGCGGGGCGCACCCAGCTCGTCGAGGGGGGCGTGCTGACCACCTACCTGCACGACGCCATCAGCGCCCGCCACTACGGGGTGGCGCCCACCGGGAACGGGCGGCGCGAGAGCTACCGCTTCGCCCCCCTGCCGCGCATGCGGGCCACCTACATGCTGCCCGGTCCCCATCGCAAGGAGGAGATCCTGGCCAGCGTGAAGAGGGGCATCTACTGCCAGAACTTCACCAACGGGCAGGTCCAGAGCGGGGCCGGCGACTTCACCTTCTACGTGAAGAACGGGTGGCTCATCGAGGACGGGAAGCTCACGCGGCCGATCAAGGACGTGAACATCATCGGCAACGGGCCGAAGGTGCTGGAGCGGGTGGACATGGTCTCGGACGATCTCGAGATCGACGAGGGCGGCTGGACCTGTGGCAAGGACGGCCAGGGAGTCCCGGTCTCCCAGGGTCTCCCCACGGTGCGGGTCGCCTCCATCACCGTGGGCGGCCGCGGCTCGAACGGCTAGGGGGAACCGCCATGGACGACCGCACGCTCGTGCAGATCGCGCAGGACGCCGTCGCCCTCGCCCGCCGCAAGGGCGCGCAGGAGGCCGCCGCGGAGGCGAGCCGCCTGCGCGACGTCGAGGTCCGCTGGCGGGACGGGAAGCTCGAGAACCTCTCCGAGGCGACGAAGCGGACGCTCGGGCTGGAGCTGTACGTGGACGGCCGCTACGGCGCCGTCTCCACCTCGGACCTGAGGCCCGAGGCGGTGGAGCGCTTCGTGGAGGACTCGATCGAGCTGACGCGCGCGCTGGCGCCCGACCCGTTCCGCTCCCTGCCCGAGCCCGCCCTGTGCGCGGGCCAGGCGGCCGTGGACCTGCAGCTCGAGGACCCCGGCGTGGCCGGGCTGGAGCCGGCCCGGCGGCGCGCCTCGGCGCAGGCCATCGAGGAGGCGGCCCGCGCGGCGAAGGGGGCGGAGGCGATCCTCTCGGTCACGGCCGGCTTCTCCGACGGCACCGCCGAGGTGGCGCGGGTCCACTCGAGCGGGTTCGCCGGGACGAGGCGGGACACCCAGGCCTGGATGTGGGCGGAGGTCTCGGTGAAGGACGCGGACGGCCGCCGCCCGGAGGACTGGGACGCCGCGGGCTCCCGCCACCTCGCGGCGCTTCCGGATCCCGGCGTGGTCGGCCGGACCGCGGCGGAGCGTGCCCTCGGCCGGCTCGGGGCCCGCAAGGGGGATTCGGCCACCCTCACCATGGTGGTCGAGAACCGGGCCGCCGGCCGGCTCGTCTCGTTCCTGCTCGCTCCGCTCGGCGCCCGGGCGCTCCAGCAGCGGCAGAGCTTCCTGGAGGGGAAGGCCGGGACGAAGGTGGGAAGCGACCGGCTCGACTTCTCCGACGACCCGCTCCTGCCGCGGGGCCTCGGCTCCCGCCTCTTCGACGGGGAGGGCCTGGCGGCGCGCCGCTTCCCGGTCTTCGAGGCGGGGGTGCTGCGGAACCACTACGTCGACGTCTACTACGGCCGGAAGCTGAAGATGGCCCCCACCACCCGCGCGGCCTCGAACCTGGCCTGGAAGCTCGGCCCGGCGGGACGCGACCGGCTCCTCGCCGCCGTGAAGGACGGGATCCTGGTGACCGGATTCCTGGGGGGGAACTCCAACGGCACCACCGGGGACTTCTCGCTCGGCGTGCAGGGCCACCGGATCCGGGAGGGACGGCTGGCGGAGCCCGTGGCCGAGATGAACGTGGCCGGGAACCACCTCGAGATCTGGAAGCGGCTCGCCGCCGTGGGCGACGATCCGTATGCGCACTCGCCCCTCCGGACGCCGACGCTGGTCTTCGAAGGGGTCCAGTTCGCGGGGGTGTGACCCGCGGTCCGCCGGCCTCAACCGGTCACGTCGAACCGGTCGAAGGACATGGTGAAGGCGGCCCGCCCCTGGGTGAGCGAGCGCAGCTCGGTGGCGTAGCCGAACATGGGGCGCAGCGGCGCCTCGGCGGAGACGACCTTCACCGCCGCCCCGCGGTCCGCCACGTCGACGATCGTTCCCCGGCGCTGCTGCAGGCTCCCGATCACCTCGCCCAGGTGCTCTCCGGGAACCACCACCTCGACCTTCATCACCGGCTCGAGCAGGACCGGC
Organism: Anaeromyxobacteraceae bacterium; assembly: GCA_035466675.1. Taxonomy (GTDB): domain Bacteria; phylum Myxococcota; class Myxococcia; order Myxococcales; family Anaeromyxobacteraceae; genus Anaeromyxobacter. The sequence continues at coordinate 6,390 of DATIUR010000234.1, forward strand.
CCGGCCCGGGCGGCCGCGGCGCGGACCGCGTCGGCCGCCGCGACCTTGTAGGTGAAGGGCCTGGAGGCGCCCTCGCGCCAGGCGGCCCCGGTCAGGGTCACCGACACGTCCTGGAGCGGGTACCCCTCCAGCGCGCCCGCCTCGGCCGCCTCGCGCGCGCCCTCCTCGATCATGAGGCGTACGTCCTCCCGGAGGAAGGGCAGCGCCGCCGCCTCGGGCGCGACCTGGAACCGGAACCCGCCGCCGCGGGCGAGCGGGCCGACGCGAAGGGAGACCTGGCCGAAGAGCTCGCCGTCCTCCAGCGTGCGCTGGAAGGTGGCCTCGCCGTCCGCCTCGGCGGTCAGCGTCTCGCGCAGGAGGACCTGCGGCTGGCCGGTCCGGACCGCCAGGCCGAACTCCCGCCGGAGCCGCTCCGCCACCACCTCGAGGTGCAGCTCGCCCATTCCGGAGACGAGGAGCTGCCCGGTGTCGGGGTCCTCGCCGAAGCGGAAACTGGGGTCCTCGTCGGCGATGCGCGCGAGCGTCTCGAGCAGGATCTCGCGCTCGCGCTGGCCGGTTGCCTCGATGGCCTGCGAGATGACGGGCTGGTAGCTCGCGATCCGCTCCAGGATCGCGGGGTGGGCCGGATCGGTGAGCGTGTCCCCGGTGCGGGTCTCCTTGAGGCCCATCACCGCGAAGATCTGGCCCGCCGCCAGCGACGGCACGCGCTTCTTCTGGACGGCGTGCATGAGGAGGAGGCGGGAGACGCGCTCCTCCTTGCCCTGGCTGGCGTTCCAGACCGCGTCCCCCTCGGCCAGCCGGCCCGAGTAGAGCCGGAGGAAGACGAAGCGGCGCTTCTCGTCGAGCAGCGAGACCTTGAAGGCGAGGGCGAGCAGGGGCGCGTGCTCGTCCGCGGGGCGCGACGCGTCGGCGCCCGTCCCGGGGTGGCGGGCCCGGGGCGGCTGCACGTCGAGGGGGGAGGGGAGGTAGTCGCACACGGCGTCGAGCACCTGCGGCACGCCCTTGTTCCGGAGGGCGGATCCGCACAGGAGCGGGACGAAGCGGCCGCCCACCGTGGCGCGGCGCAGGGCGGCCCGGAGCGCCTCCGGGTCGAGGTCGCGGTCCTCCAGCACCGCCTCCGCGGCGGCGTCGTCCACGTCGGCCACCGTCTCGAGCAGGGCGCGCCGGTCCTCCTCGCCCGCGGGGGAGAGCCCCTCCTCCACGGCGAAGGCGCGGGGGTCCTCCGGGTCGGAGAACCGGATCCGGCGGCGCGCCACCAGGTCCTCGAACCCCTCGAAGCCGGCCTCCGCGCCGATGGGGCGGTGCACCGCGGCCACCACGTGGTCGGGGAAGTGCCGGCGCATGGAGGCGAGGGTCATGGCGAAATCGGCGCCGATCCGGTCCATCTTGTTCGCGAAGGCGATCCGCGGCACGCGCCAGCGATCGGCCTGCCGCCACACCGTCTCGCTCTGCGGCTCCACCCCGTTCACCGCGTCGAAGACGGCGATGGCCCCGTCGAGCACGCGCAGGCTTCGCTCCACCTCGATGGTGAAGTCCACGTGGCCGGGCGTGTCGATGAGGTGGATCTCGTGCCCGCGCCAGTCGAACGTGGTGACCGCCGAGGTGATGGTGATGCCCCGCTCCCGCTCCAGGTCCATCCAGTCCATCACCGCCAGGCCGTCGTGGACCTCGCCCATCTTGTGGGTCCGGCCGGCGGCGAAGAGCAGCCGCTCGGTGAGCGTGGTCTTGCCCGCGTCGATGTGGGCCATGATCCCGATGTTCCGGATGGCCCGCATCCGCCGGACCTCGGCCGGCTCTCGTCTTCCCGACTCCGCCGCCATGCGTCCCCGGGAGTCTAGCGTGTATACTGCCCCTCTTCCCGAAAAGGGCAGGACCCGATGATCCAGATCTACGACACCACGCTGCGCGACGGCACGCAGCGCGAGGGCATCTCGCTCTCCTGCGAGGACAAGCTCCGCATCGCCCGGAGGCTCGACGAGCTGGGCGTCACCTTCATCGAGGGCGGCTGGCCGGGGTCGAACCCCAAGGACGCGGAGTTCTTCGCCGCCGCCCGCGACATCTCCTGGCAGCGGGCCGTGGTGGCCGCCTTCGGCTCCACCTGCCGGGTCGGAGGCGGGCCGGAGGACGACGCCAACATCCAGGCGCTTCTCGAGTCGGGAGCGCCGGTCTGCACCGTGGTGGGGAAGACCTGGACCCTGCACGTCACCGACGTCCTCCGGACGAACCTCGACGAGAACCTGCGCATCATCGAGAAGAGCCTGGCCTTCCTGCGAGAGAAGGGGCGGCGGGTGATCTACGACGCCGAGCACTTCTACGACGGCTGGCGGGCCGATCCCGCCTACGCGCTCGCCACCCTGGAGGCTGCGGCCCGGGGCGGCGCCGAGACGCTGGTGCTCTGCGACACGAACGGCGGGTCGCTGCCCTGGCAGATCGCCGAGATCACCCGGGCGGTCCGGGCCAAGGTGAAGACGCCGCTCGGGATCCACGCCCAGAACGACAGCGAGACGGCGGTGGCGAACTCGCTGGCGGCGGTGCAGGAGGGCGCCATCCAGGTCCAGGGGACCGTCAACGGCTACGGCGAGCGGTGCGGCAACGCCAACCTCTGCTCCATCATCCCCGCCCTCGAGCTGAAGATGGGCAAGAGGTGCCTGCCCGAGGGCCACCTCCGCACGCTCACCGAGGCTTCCCACTTCGTGGCCGAGGTGGCGAACCTGGCGCCCGACGAGCACCTGCCCTACGTGGGCAAGTCGGCCTTCGCCCACAAGGGCGGGATCCACGTGGCGGCCATGCGCCGGACGGCGGTCTCCTACCAGCACGTCGTCCCGGAGCTGGTGGGGAACCAGATGCGGGTGGTGGTGAGCGAGCTCTCGGGCCGGGGGAACCTCCTCGCCAAGGCGGAGGAGTACGGCCTGGGCCAGGGCGCGGGCGACGTGGGCGGCGTCCTGAACGAGATCAAGGCGCTCGAGGCGAAGGGCTTCTCGTTCGAGGCCGCCGAGGCCTCGGTGGCCATGATGATGAAGCGCGCGGAGCCCGGCTACCGCCCCCCCTTCGAGCTGGTCGACTTCCTCGTGAACGTGGAGCACCGCACCGGGCGCGGCATCTTCGCCGAGGCCATGGTCAAGGTGCGGGTGGACGGGGATCTCCTGCACACCGCCGCGGAGGGGGACGGCCCGGTGGACGCGCTCGACGCCGCGCTCCGCAAGGCGCTCCTGCCGCGCCACCCCCGCGTGGCCGAGCTGCACCTGGTGGACTACAAGGTCCGCATCCTGGACGGATCGCGGGGAACCGCCGCCACCACCCGCGTGCTCGTCGACACGCAGCAGGGGACGCGGCGCTGGAGCACCGTCGGGGCGAGCACGAACATCATCGAGGCGAGCTGGCTCGCCCTGGTGGACGCGATCGAGTACGGGCTCGTCGTGGCCGGGCGCGAGGACCAGGCGCCGGTCGGGAGGCAGCCGTGAAGGCGAGCGTGGTGGTCCTGCCGGGAGACGGCATCGGGCCGGAGGTGGCCGGCGAGGCGGTTCGCGTGCTCGAGAAGGTGGCGGCGCGCTTCGGCCACTCCTTCCGGTTCACCGAGCACCTCATGGGCGGTTGCTCCATCGACCGCCACGGCGTGGCGCTCACCGACGACGTCCTGCGCGCCTGCCAGGGCTCCGACGCGGTCCTGCTCGGGGCGGTGGGCGGGCCGAAGTGGGACGACCCGCAGGCGAAGGTCCGGCCGGAGCAGGGCCTCCTCGGGCTCCGCAAGGGCCTCGGCGTCTTCGCCAACCTGCGGCCGGTGAAGGTCCACCCCGCCCTCGTCGACGCGTCGCCGCTCAAGCCCGATCGGCTCCGCGGCGTGGACGTGCTCGTCATCCGCGAGCTGACCGGCGGCCTCTACTTCGGGCAGCCCAAGGGCCGCGACGTGCGGGACGGCCACGAGCGCGCGGTCGACACGCTCGAGTACCAGGACTTCGAGATCCGCCGGGTGGTGGAGCTCGCCTTCCGGCTGGCCCGGGGCCGCCGGAGGAAGGTCACCTCGATCGACAAGGCCAACGTCCTGGAGTCCTCGCGGCTGTGGCGCCAGATCGCGACCGCCGTGGGCAAGGAGCACCCCGAGGTGGCGCTCGACCACATGCTGGTGGACACGGCCGCCATGCGCCTCGTCACCAGCCCGGCCGCCTTCGACGTGCTCGTCACCGAGAACATGTTCGGCGACATCCTCACCGACGAGGCCTCGGTCCTGGCGGGCTCGATGGGGATGCTGCCCTCGGCCTCCATCGGGGCGAAGGGGCCCGGCCTCTACGAGCCCATCCACGGCTCGGCGCCGGACATCGCCGGCAAGGGGATCGCGAACCCGCTCGGCACCATCCTCTCCGCGGCGATGCTGCTCCGCCACTCGCTCGGCCTCGAGACCGAGGCGGCTGCGGTCGAGGAGGCCGTCTCGTCGGCCATCACCGACGGGTGCCGCACGGCCGATCTGGGAGGGACGATCTCCACCCGCGCCATGGCGGACGAGGTCCTTCGCCGGCTGGCCGGGTGAGTCGGCTCGCCGTCACTCCTCCGGCGGAGGCTGCGGGCCGGGCACGATTCCCGCGATGTCCGGGTCCTCACCGGGGGCGGTGGCGGGGCGTTCGGCCTTCTCGCGCTTGCGCTGCTCGCGCTTCTCGTCCTTGAGGCGCTGGCGCTCGCGCCGGGCCGCCTCCTTCTGGCGCTTGGTCGAGCCGGGGTTGAAGGGCATGCGCACTTCTAACGCACCCCGGGCCCGCTGTCACCGAGACCGGGCCGGCGGCTCCCACATCGGCTCCCTCCGGCCACGACTGGACGTGCGGGCGGGCGCATGGTTGGAATGGTCGCGGAGGGACCGTGGCTACCTGGCTCCAGTGGGTCGTCCTCTCGTGGCTCACCGGCAGCCCGGCCGGCGCTGCCATCTTCCTCCTGGCCCTGTGGTGGCTGGGCGACCGGTTCACCTTCCGGCTCTTTCCGAGCCCGGTCCGATGGCTCCGCCGCTCCAGCCGGATCGCCGACCTCCGCCGCACCCTGGCCGCCAACCCCCACGATCGGCGGGCCCGCTTCGAGCTGGCCGAGCTGCTGCTCGAGACCCGGCGCGCGCGCGCGGCGGTGGAGGCGCTCCGTCCCAACCTCGAGGCGGGCGACGACGACGTGCACACCGCCTTCACCATGGGCGCGGCGCTGGCCCGGAGCGGTTTCTCCGAGCAGGCCGAGAAGATGCTGGCCGCGGCCCGCGCCGAGGAGCCGGCCTTCCGGATGGGCGAGATCGACCTGGAGCTGGGGCGGATGCGGCTCGGGAGGCGCGACTTCGCCGGCGCCAGGGAGGCGCTCGAGCGGCTGGTCGCGCTCCGGCCCGGAACCGTGGAGGGGAGGGTCCTCCTGGCGCGGGCGCTGGACGGGATGGGGGACGGCGCGGGAGCCCGCCGGGTGCGGAGCGAGGCCTGGCGCGAGTACGCGAGCCTGCCCCGCTTCCACCGGCGGCACGAGCGGCCGTACGCGTGGCGGATCAAGCCCTGGAGGCCCGCCCTGGTGGGGCTGGCGGTGGCGGCGGCCCTGGTCCTGGCGGCCGGGCTCGTGCGCTGATCGAAACCAGCCGGACCCGCGGTAGCGTGGAGGAGCCATGGGCGACGAGCGCAGGCGGTTCTCCCGGATCACCTTCCATCGCCCGGCGTGCCTGGAGGTGGGCGGCGTCGAGACCGCCTGCGAGATCCTCGACCTCTCCCTCAAGGGCGCCAACGTGGAGGTTCCGAGCTCCTTCGCGGGGCGGCCGGGCGATCCCTGCGCGCTCGTCATCCACCTCGCCCCCCAGGGGACCCCGGACGATGCCTCCCCCGGTCCCGTCGCGCCGGGGCCCTTCATCCGGATGGAGGGCACGCTGATCCACCGGGAGCCGGGCCGCGCCGGGGTGCGGTGCGACGGCATCGACCTCGACGGGATCGCCCACCTGCGGCGGTTCGTGGAGCTGAACCTGGGGGACGAGGCGCTGCTGCACCGCGAGCTGGGAGCGCTGGTGGGCAAGCGCGAGCGGTAGCCCGCGCCGCGGCGGGGGAGAGGTGGGAGTCGCGCCCACCGGCTGGGGGCGCCGTTTCCTTGGGCTTCCCGGGGGCCGTGTTACGTTGCGTGGACGACGCACGCCGGCCGCTTCGCCCGGCGAGGGACGTTGGACCGGGAGGAGTCGTTGGCGACGGCGAGGACGACGGGCTCGAGCTGGAGGTCGTGCCGGCGCTGCGGCGCGGACGCGTTCGCGTCGCCCGGCGCGTTCGCGACGCGGGTGGAGGGCGGCGAGGAGGGCGGACGCCCGGTCACGCTGCACCTGTGCGCCGCCTGCGGCCGCGAGTTCGCGAGCGATCGCGAGCGCGACGAGTACGTCCGCCTGGGGATGCTCGCCTAGCCGCCCTGGGGCGCGCCCGCCTGGGTGGGCTTGCGCGCCTCCACCCACCCGAAGATGCCGTCCGGCAAGGACGGCGAGGGGAACGTGGCAGGTCGACATGCGGTCCCTCTGACGCCGCCGGGCCGCGCGGGCTACCAGCGAGGCATCCGGACGTGGCCGAGATCGATCCCGAGCGCCCGGCGGCCGCCGAAGGCCCAGGGGATCGCGGCCAGGAGCAGGAGGGCGACGGCCGCCGACGCCGCGAGCGGCGGCCGCAGCAAGGGCAGGAGCATGAGCGCGGCCCCGGCGGCGGCGAAGAGCAGGAAGGGTCGCGGGTGGGCCCGCCGCCACAGGGCGGCGACCGACGAGGCGAGGAATGCCGCCAGGGCGGCCATCCAGGTGGCCACCTCCGCCACGTCCCTCCAGGCCGGGGGCAGCCGGCGCTCCGCCCGCTCCGCCAGGCCCAGCATCATGCGCCGCTCCATCACGAAGTGCGCGGGCTCGAAGAGGAGCAGGTCGAACAGGCGCCGCGCGACCGGCGGGGAAACGCCCGCCCGACCGGTCCGGCTCCGCACCAGCAGGCGGCTCCGCTCGGGCCCGAGCCGCTCCACCACGAAGGTCCACGTTCCCACCGGCGCCTCGTCGCCGCCGACGAGGTTCAGCGTGACGAGGGCGCGCCCGCGATCCACCCGGGCGACCACCACGAATCCGGTTCCGCCCCACTCCTCCGGCGAGGCGAGCCACAGCCTCTCCCCCGGCGCGCGCTCGGGCAGGTCGGGGAGGAGGCCGTCGGCGTCCCGGATGCGCGCCCGCGCCAGGTTCCAGAGGAGCTCGTAGCCGTAGAAGCCGCCGCGGTCCTGGCCGATCTGGCGCACCCAGGCCCACGCCTCCCTGGCCGGCGCGGAGATGGTGACGGCCCGCGTCTCGACGCGGGTGGCGTCCGGCCACAGCTCGTCGCCGGGGAGGGCCCGCGCCACCTCCTCGTCGGAGGCGCCCCAGCGCGAGGTCCAGGGGCGCAGGAAGAGCAGGTGGGCGCCGAGGAGCGCGGCGGCCAGGCCGAGCAGGAGCGCCACCCGGAGGACGCGGGAGACCATCGGGGGGAGGAGAGCACGCCCGGCGCGACGGATCCACGTTCCGGCTCGCCACGCGGCGAGCCGCCCGGCGGAGGGGACAGTCTCTCAGGCGGCCCGGCGCACCGCGAGGACGAGCGGCAGCACCGCGGCCGCGGCCGTCTCCATGGGGCGCCAGTGCGCCGCCAGCGCCGGCTCGAATCGCGCGTAGCCGCAGATCGCGCAGGACCAGAGCGTGGTGGGGAGGTAGGTGTAGCCGCTCTGATCCAGCCGGCCCTCGCCGCGCGCCATCTCACCGGCCTGACAGATCGGACAG
>DATIUR010000235.1:0-4133 GCA_035466675.1 Anaeromyxobacteraceae bacterium
CTCGATGCCGCGGCCTCGAAGTAGCCTCACCCGCGTCGCCGTCAGCCTGGGAGACCCCTCCGGGATCGGGCCGGAGGTGACGGCCCTGGCCCTGCGCGCCCTCGGCGACGAGGTCGCGCCGCTGGTGTTCGGGGACGTGCGCCACCTGCGGCGCCGGCTGGGCCGGCTCGGCCTGCCCCTGGTCGAACCGGGCGATCGGCTGCCGGCCGGCGGCGCGCTGGTCGGGGTCACCCGCCTCCCCGACGCTGCCCTCCGGCCCGGCCGCCCCCACCCGTCGGGCGGGGCGGCCCAGCTCGCCTACCTGGAGGCTGCCTTCGGGGCGGTCCGGCGCGGCGACGCCGCGGCGCTCGTGACCGCGCCCGTCTCCAAGGGGCAGGTGGCCCGGGCCCTTCCCGGATTCGTCGGGCACACCGAGTGGCTCGAGGCCCGGACCGGCGCCCCGCGGCCGGTGATGATGCTGGCCGGCAGCCGGCTCCGCGTCGCGCTCGTCACGAACCACGTCGCCCTCCGCCGGCTCGGACGCCTCCTCACGCCGGCCCGCGTGGCCGGGACCGTGGTCCTCACCCACCGCGCCCTGCGGACCGACTTCGGCATCGCCCGCCCCCGGCTCGCGCTGGCCGCCCTGAACCCGCACGCCGGCGAGGAGGGGGCCTTCGGCGACGAGGAGACCCGGATCCTCCGGCCCGCGCTGGCCCTGGCGGCGGCGCGGGGGGCGCGCGCGGCCGGCCCCTTCCCGGCGGATTCGGTCTTCTTCCGCGCCGCCCGGGGCGAGTTCGACGCGGTGGTGGCCCTCTACCACGACCAGGGCCTCATCCCGGTGAAGCTCCTCGACGCGCTCATGGGCGACCCGGCCGTGAACGTCACCCTGGGCCTCCCCGTCGTCCGGACCAGCCCCGACCACGGCGTGGCCTACGACCTCGCCGGGACGGGACGGGCCAGCCCCGCCTCGATGATCGCGGCGATCCGGCTGGCCGTGCGGATGGCGCGGACGAGGGCGCGGCGCGCTACACGTTGAACTTGAAGTGGATCACGTCGCCGTCCTGGACGAGGTAGTCCCGCCCCTCCACCCGGAGCCTGGCGTGGTGACGGGCGGCGGCCTCGCTCCCCAGGGCGAGCAGCTCGTCCCAGCGGACCACCTCGGCCTTGACGAAGCCGCGCTCGAAGTCGGAGTGGATGGCGCCGGCGGCCTGGGGGGCGTGCGTCCCCTTGCGCACGGTCCAGGCGCGGCACTCCTCTTCGTTCATGGTGAAGAAGGTGACGAGGCCGAGGAGCGCGTAGCCGGCCCGGACCAGCCTCTCCAGGCCGGGCTCGTGCAGCCCGATCGAGTCGAGGTACTCCCGCCGCTCGGCCGGCGAGAGGGCGACGAGCTCCGCCTCCACCTTCCCGGAGATCTCCACCCAGGGCGCGCCCTCGGCCTCCGCCACGGCCTTCACCGCCAGGATGCGCGGGTCGGTCGTCTCCCGGCCGAGCTGCGCCTCGTCCACGTTGGCGATGTAGAGCACCGGCTTCGCCGAGAGCAGGAAGAGGGGGCGGACCGCGGCCCGGGCCTCGTCGCCGAGGCCCTGGGCGCGCACCGGAACGCCCGCCTCGAGCCGCGTGGCCACCCCGTCGAGGAGCGCCAGCTCGTGGCGGGCCACCTCGCCCGGCTTTCCCGGGGCCTTGGCGTCCTTCCGCAGGCGATCCCGCCGCTTCTCGATCTGCTCCAGGTCCCGCAGCATCAGCTCGGTCTCGACGATCTCCTTGTCCGATCGCGGGTCGACGGCGCCCGGAAGGTGGACCACGTCCGGGTCCTCGAAGCAGCGGAGCACGTGGGCGATCGCGTCCACCTCGCGGATGTTGGCCAGGAACTGGTTCCCCAGCCCCTCGCCGCGCGAGGCGCCGGCCACCAGCCCGGCGATGTCCACGAACTCGAGCGTGGTGGGCACGGCGCGCCGCGTCCCGTGCAGCGCGGCCAGCCGCTCGAGGCGGGCGTCCGGCACCGGCACCACCCCCACGTTCGGCTCGATGGTGCAGAAGGGGTAGTTCTCCGCGGCGGCCTGCGCCGCCCCGAGCAGCGCGTTGAAGAGGGTGGACTTCCCCACGTTGGGGAGGCCGACCATGCCGATGGCGAGCCCCATGGCGTCCTCGATCCCTCGAGACGAAGAAGGCCCCGGCGGGCACGGAGGCCGCCGGAGCCGGTTCGGGCCTCCGCGCCCGCGCTAGGCGCGCGGGCCGGGGAGCTGCGCGATGTACTCCTCGACGAGCTGGCGCTGGCTGCGGTCGTCGAGGCTCGCCTTCACGAGCCGCCCCGCCGCCTCGATGGCCAGGTCGGCCACCTGCGAGCGGAGCTGCGCCGAGGCCTTGGCCGTCTCCTCGGCGATCTGCTGCCGCGCGGCGGCGACGAGGTCGTCCGCCTCCTTGCGGGCGCGGGCGGTGAGCTCCTGGCGGAGCGCCTCCACCTCCTGCTGGTTCCGCTTGGCCAGGTCGGCCATCTCGCGCTGGGCGCGGGCGAGCGAGTCCTTCTGCTCCGCCAGGAGCCGCTCCGCCTCGGTGCGCTCCTTCTTGGCCGCCTCGATGGCCTCGCGGATGTTCCGCTCGCGATCGGCCAGCATCCGGACGACCGGCCCCCAGGCGAACTTGCCCAGCACCACCAGGAGGAGGAGGAAGGTGATGGCGGTCCAGAGGGTGAGACCCGGGTTGATGTCGGTGATCGAGCCGGCCGCCAGGACCGGGGCCAGGGACGCGGTGGAGAGCATGCGCGACTCCGTCGGGAGGGTTGGACCGCCGGCGCCTACTTGAAGCTCAGGAGCAGGCAGACCACGATCGCGAAGAGCGTGGCGCCCTCGATGAGGGCGGCGGCGATGATCATGCTGGTCTGGATGTTGCCGGCGGCGGTGGGCTGGCGCGCCACGCCCTCCATGGCGGAGGCGGCGAGGCGCCCGATGCCGATGCCGGCGCCGACGACGGCGAGTCCGGCGCCGAGGCCGGAGGCGAGGTACGCGAGAGCGACGCTGGTCATGCCTTCCATCGATGACTCCCTGGGTGCGCTGCGGCGGGATTCCCGGGCCGCCGTTCCCGTGGCGCGTGCTGCGCTCGACTACCCATGGCCGGGAGCCGTCCCGGCCACGTGAGAACCGTGTCCCTCGGCCGGGCCGTGCCCGGTCGAGCCGTGCTCCTCGTGCTCGTCGCCGTGGCCGTGGTGGACCAGGCCCGAGCCGATGAAGAGCGCGGAGAGCATGGTGAAGATGTAGGCCTGCACGAGCGCGACGAAGAGCTCGAGCAGGAAGATGGCGAGCGCCATGGGGACCGAGCCGAGGGCCAGCCACTGGGTACCCAGCGCGTACATGAGGCCGAGCAGGGCCAGGATCACGAAGTGGCCCGCCACCATGTTGGCGAAGAGACGGACGGTGAGGGCGAAGGGCTTCGTGAAGAGGCCGAGGAACTCGACCGGCACCATGATGAACCAGAGGGGCCACATCGACTTCGGCACGCCGCCGGTGAGGTGGGCCAGGTAGCCGCCGATCCCCATGGCCCGGATGGCGGCGTACTGCGTGACGAAGAAGGTGAAGAGCGCCAGGGCCACGGTCACGGACAGGTTGGCGGTGGCGGTGGCCGACCAGGGAACGAGGCCGAACAGGTTCATGAACAGGATGAAGAAGAAGGCGGTGAGCAGGTAGGGCGCGAACCGGTCGGCGTCCCTCTCCCCGATGTTCTTCACCGCGATCTCGTTCCGGACGAAGGCGACCAGGAGCTCCACGAAGTTGTAGAGCCCCCGGGGCACCAGGTTCCGCCGCCGGACCGCCGAGAGCGTCACCGCGAGCAGGATGGCCGCGGCGATCCACATGGCCAGCACGTGCTTGGTGGGCGTCATGTCGACGGCGCCGAACACGAACGGGCCGGACACGGCCTTGCCCGTCTCGTGGTCCCGGACGGTGCCGAAGGCGTGGTCGAGGTCGATCTCGCAGTTCCAGCGGAACTGGCCCTCGCAGACGCCCGGGAGCTCGACCACGTGGCCGTCGCCGACGTGGTGCGACATGACGGCGCCGAGGTTCTCGTCGTGCTTGCCCCCGTGCCCGCCGCCCGCCTCGCCGTGGGCGGCCGCCTCCGGCTGCGCGGGGACGGTGCCCTCCGCGTGGGCGGCGCCGTGCGCCTCC
>DATIUR010000236.1:0-1635 GCA_035466675.1 Anaeromyxobacteraceae bacterium
GGAGTGAGATCATGGGCGGAGAGACACGAAGCCCCCGGAACCTCTCGGCTCCGGGGGCTTCCTCACTGGCGGGGTGTAGGGGACTCGAACCCCTGGCCTCCGGCGTGACAGGCCGGCGTTATAACCGACTTAACTAACACCCCAGGTCAACGTGTGGGCGGAACAGGTTTCGAACCTGTGACCCTCGCCTTGTAAGGGCGACGCTCTACCCCTGAGCTATCCGCCCGAAGGCGTTCGAGCGCGGCGTGTTCTAGCGTGCCCCACCCCCTCTGTCAACCGGCGGGCACCCGCTCAAGCCCCCGTCCCGACCCGGTTTCTGGCCTAATCTAGCCACGGATCTCGCTCCCGAGGAGCCGCCATGGCGTGGCGAGAGGGCATGAAGGTGGTCCACCGGGCGCAGCGCGCCTGGGGCGTGGGCGTCGTGGTCCAGGTCGCCGACGAGGGGCGCCGCCTGGCCGTCCGCTTCGCGGGTCGCGAGGGGGTGACGGTCGTCTCCGGCCGGGACCCGGCCCTGGCCGAGGTGCCCCGCGAGACGCCCCTCGACGGGGCCCCGGCCGGGGGGCCGATCGACGCGCTCGCCCAGGGATCGGCCGGCCCGGCCGCGGCGTTCCGGCTGCGCACGCGCGTGGTCCGGCTCGAGGCGCTGCGGCGCGCCGACTCGCTCGGGGCGCTGCTCTCCTCGCGCGTCCACGTCCTCCCGCACCAGGTGGGCGCCGCCGGCCGGGTCCTCTCCGACCGCATCCCGCGCTTCGTCCTGGCCGACGAGGTGGGCCTGGGCAAGACGGTCGAGGCGGGCCTCGTCTTCGCGGGCCTGCGCCAGCTCGGCATCGCCGAGCGGGTCCTGGTGGTCGTGCCCGAGCACCTCGCCTTCCAGTGGCTGGCGGAGCTCTTCCACAAGTTCAACGCGCTCTTCACGCTGCTCGGGCCCGAGCGCGTCGCCTCCCTGGGCGGCGCCGAGGCGGCGCTGGCGCGCAGCCCCCACGCCATCGTCTCCTTCGAGTCCCTGCTCGCCGACCCGGACCTGGCCCGCGCCGCGGCCGCGCTCCCTCTCGACCTGGTGGTGGTGGACGAGGCCCATCACCTGGCCGGGGACCCGCTCCACGAGCGGGTGGCGCCGCTGTGCCGGGCCTCCTTCGGCCTGCTCCTCCTCACCGCCACCCCCGTGCGCCTCGACCCGAGCGAGTACTTCCGCCTGCTCTCGCTGGTGGAGCCCCTGCCCTCGCGGTCGCTCGACGCCTTCCTGGAGCGGCTCGAGCGCCACGAGGCCTACGCCGACGTGGCGCGGGCGCTGCTCGCCGGCGGCGATCCCGAGGAGGCGCGCGCCCGCCTGCGCGCGCTCGCCCCGGAGGACGGCTTCCTCTCCGCGCCGCGCGGGCGCGAGGAGCTGCTCGCCCACCTCTCCGACCGCCACGGCCTCTCCGCCCGGCTCGTCCGGAACCGGCGCGTGAAGGTCGGCGCCTTCACCGCCCGCGTCCCGCGCCGACGCGACGTGCCGGAGGGCGGCAAGCCCGAGGCCCTGGTCCGGCTCTGCGCGGACCTGGCCCGCCGGGGCGAGAAGGTGCTCGCCTTCGGCCACGACCTGGACGCGCTCCGGGCGCTCCAGGCGGGCCTGGCCCGCGCCGGCCTCGAGGCGCT
>DATIUR010000237.1:0-13055 GCA_035466675.1 Anaeromyxobacteraceae bacterium
CAACCTCGACGCCTACCGGCACTACTACGAGGGGCAGGAGTGCGTGGACCGGCCCTCCCGGGGACCGGCCTGGCACCAGCTCGACTGCGCCGGCCACTTCCGCAAGGCGCTCGCGATCGACCCCGGGTTCGGGCTGGCGCACTACCAGCTCGCGGCGCTGCTCGCAGGTGAAGGAGCCACCGTCGAGCGCCAGCGCGAGGCCCTGGCTCCCGCCCTCACGAGCCTGGAGCGCATCCCGCCGAAGGAGCGCGACCTCGTGCTCGCCTGGAAGGCGCACCTCGACGGCGACGACGAGCGGGCGCTCGCGCTCTACAAGAAGGTGATCGACGCCTTCCCGGACGACAAGCAACCCATCTTCCTCGCGGGCAACCTCCTCCATCACCGCGGCGACGTCCGGGAGGCCATCGTCTACCTCGAGCGCGTCCTCGAGCTCGACCCCGAGTTCGAGTTCGCCATGGACCACGCGGCGGAGGACCTGGGGTGGCTCGGCCGCCGCGACCGGCTCCGGGAGCTCGTCCGCGGCTGGGAGAAGCTGCCGCCCACGCCCGCCCGGCTGCACACGCTCTCCACCGCGAAGGGGTGGCTCGGCGACGCGCGCGGCGCGCTCGAGATCGCCCGGCGCGCCTACGGCGGCGACGGGGGCGCGGCCCTCGGCGATCTCGTGAGGGCCCTCCTGTACGCGGGCGACGCCGCCGGAGCAGAAGCCCTCGTCCGGCGGGAGATCCAGAGCGAGCGCACGGAACCGACGAGGCTCCGCTACTTCCTCGTGATCGTGCTCGCGAATCAGGGACGGTGGCGAGAGGCGAGCGCCGTCCTGGACGGCCTCGGACCGCGCCTCATCTCCGCCGAGGAGCGCATCACTCTGCATGCCCGCCGAATGCACCTCCTCGCGGGGTTCGGAGACGCGCCATCGGTCCTCAAGGAGGCCGAGCGGCTGGCGCCGCTCGATCCGGAGCGGGCCTCGGTCTACGGCGTCCACGTCGCCTACGCGGGGGATGTCGAGTCTGCCGCTCGACTCGCGTCAACGTTGGATCCGGCCGGCGGGCGCGCCCGGCTCGTCCAGGCGGTCGTGTCGCTGCGTCGCGGACGGGCCGCGGCGGCTGCCGAGGCTCTGGCAGCCCTGGCGGAGCCGGGGGTGGCCCGGTCGTTGTCCATTCCCGACGACGTACCCCCGTTCCTGCACGGGGAGGCTCTTGCGGAGGCCGGCCGGTGCGCGCAGGCCGTCGACGTCTTGCGCCGCTACCAGGACGCCTTCGTCCCCGCGCACTACTGGCGGCCGTGGGCTCTGGCGAGGAGCCGCCTCCTGGCGGCCCGCTGCTACGAGCGCCTCGGCAGGCGCGACGCCGCCCGGCAGGAGATCGACCGGCTGCTCCGGGCCTGGCGGCGCGCCGACCCGGACCAGGCCATCCTGCGCGAGGCCAGGGCCCTGCGCGATCGCCTGGGCCGTGAGGAGTGACCGACCACGCGCCCGGCGTCTCCGGGCACCCGACCACGGAGGAGGACTCGATGGCTGCGAAGAAGGGAACGAAGCGGGAGCGTCTCTCCACGAAGAAGCCGCGTCGCCGCGCCGGCAGGAGCCCTGCCAGCGGCGCGCGGCGGCTGCTCACCTCGGCCCAGTCGACTTCTGGTGGTTCGACCCCGACCTCCGAGATCTACTCGCCGAGCCCCGCGCCCGACGACGGGCAGACCGCCGCGGGCATCCTCGCCTTCTACGCGACCGCTGACATGCTCGAGCTGCCCCCCGACACCGACCCGACGAAGGCCGCCAGCCGCACCGCCCAGAACAGGGTGCCCTGGCCGGAATGGGTCTCGAAGCTCCTCGCGAAGAAGCTCGAAGAGCGGCTCACTTCGGTGAAGGAAGACAAGCCGAGAAACAACGTCGCGAACGCGAAGGCCCGCGTTGAGAAGTGGAACTGACGAAGCTCTGATCCTCCTCGTCACCCACGCCGGCGACGACCACGCGCGCGCGGTCCGGCGCGCGCTCTCGCGGCTCGGGGCGGGCGCGGTCACCCTCGACCTCGCCCGCTTCCCGGGCCGCTCGGCCCTGCGCATGTCCTACGAGCCGGAGGGGACGCGCTTCGTCATCCGGGACGGCGGCCGCGAGGTGGAGCCGGCCGCCTTCGACGCCGTCTGGTGGCGCCGGCCGCGGCCCTTCGCCATCCCGGCGAGCATCCGCGACCGGGCCCACCGGGCCTTCGCCGAGCGGGCCGCCCACCACGCGGTGGGCGGCCTCTGGCTCGCCACCCGGGCCCGCTGGGTGAACGACCCGGTCCGCCAGGAGGCCGCCTCGCGCAAGACCTGGCAACTGGCGCTCGCCCGCGAGGTCGGGCTCGCCATCCCGCGCACGCTCGTCACGAACGACCCGGCCCGGGCGCGCGCCTTCGTCCGGAGCTGCGGCCGGCGGGACGGCGCCTGGAACGCCATCACGAAGCTCGTCGGCCCGACCGAGGAGGTGGGCCGCGGGACCTTCGTCGTGACGGACGATCACTTCCGGGCCCTGGGGGCGATGACCTTCGCGCCCATCGTGTACCAGGAGTACGTGGACGGAGTGGACCTCCGGGTCACCTTCGTGGACGGCCGGATCTTCGCGGCCGAGGTGGACGCCCGCCGGACGGCGGCGCCGCACGACTGCCGGCTCGACTTCCGGAACGCTCGCGTCGGGCCGGCCCGCCTCCCCCGCGAGGTGGCCCTGCGCCTCGCGAAGGTGGTCGGCCGCCTCGGCCTCGCCTACGCCGCCTTCGACCTCCGCCGCACCGACGGCGGCGACCACGTGTTCCTGGAGCTGAACCCCTCCGGCCAGTGGCTCGCCTGGGAGCGGGCGGCGGGGCTTCCCGTCACCGAGGCGGTGGCGCGGCTCCTGGCGAGGCGCCGCAGGCCGTCCGTCCGCCGGGCGCGGCCTCGCGGCTGAGCGCGCCGCCGCAGCCGCACGCCTCGTGCCTGGATCGCCGCCTCCGAACCTGCTCAAATCGGGCCCGGCGAGCCCGAGGCGCCGCCGGGCATGAACGCTCCCGTCTTCTTCGCCATCTTCGGCACCGCGGTGGGCGCCACCCTGGCGGCCCAGAGCTGGCCGCTGTCCCGCGCTCCCGGCTGGAACGACCTCCGGTGGTTCTCGCTCGCCGCGTTCACCGCGGCCCTCGCGACGGCCTGCACGCTCGGCACCACCCTGCCCGTCCCGCCCGAGGTGGTTCCCTGGACGGGCCGCCTGCAGCTCTTCTTCCTGGCCCTGCACGTGGCCGCCTGGTGGGAGTACGGGGCCGTCTTCGTCGGCCGTCCGCTCGGCGCGCGCGGAAGGATCCTCTCCTGGGCATACGTGGGGCTCGGGATCGCCAGCCTGGTGCCGGGCCTGGCCTACGGCACGCGGACCTGGATCCACGACGTCCCGGCCCTCGGCGCGTCCTACAACAGCGTCGAGCCCACCCCGGTGGGCGTCCTCGTCTTCGCGGCCGTCGCCGCCGTCCCGGTGGCGCTCGCCTTCCGGATGCTTCGCGCCCGGAGCCGCGGCGTCGAACGGGCGGGGATGCTGGCGCTGGCCTTCTTCGCGGGCACGTCGCTCGGCTTGCACGACGCGGCGGTCGTCACCTTCGAGCTGCCGCTGCCCTACCTGCTCGAGTTCGGCCACATCCTGCCCATCCTGGTCGCCGCCTGGGTCAACGTGGCGCGGCACACCGGCGAGGCGCGGGCGCTCGACCGCCATCGGCAGGGCCTGGCCGACGCGGTCCGCGAGCGGACGCACGCGCTCGAGGCGGTGAAGGCCGCGCTCATCGAGGCGGAGAAGGCGGCCGCGGTGGGGCGCTTCTCGGCCCGGCTGGCGCACGAGATGAGCGGGCCCGTGGCCGCGGTGGCGGCGAACCTGCGCTACCTCGTCGAGGAGGTGGACGGCCAGGATCGGCTGCCTCCCGACGGCCGCGAGTGCCTGCGCGAGTCACGCGAGGCCATCGAGCGCGTGGGGCGCATCTCGCGGGAGCTCGTGGACGCCGCGCGGCTGGGCGTTTCCCGGCCGGAGGTCGACGGCGAGCCCGAGCCACCCGTCAGACCGACGTGATATCCGGGGCGCGATGTCCCGCCCCGCCGTCCGGACGAAGACGATCTACGCCTGCGCCGAGTGCGGCCACTCGAGCCCGAAATGGCTCGGCCAGTGCCCCGCCTGCCGGAGGTGGAACACGCTGCACGAGGAGGTCGCCCTCCCCGGGCCCAGCGCGGGCGGGGCGCGCGGCTGGGGGGCCGCTTCCTCGGCGAGGCCGCTCCCGCTCCGCGAGGTCGAGTCGGGAGAGGCGGAGCGGATCCGCACCGGGATCGGCGAGCTGGATCGGGTGCTGGGCGGCGGCGTCGTCCCCGGCTCGCTCGTCCTCCTGGGCGGCGACCCGGGGATCGGCAAGTCCACGCTCCTCCTCGCCGCGCTCGACCGGCTGGCGCGGGCGCGCCCCGACCGGCCGGTGCTGTACGTGTCCGGCGAGGAGTCGGCCCGGCAGGTGAAGCTCCGGGCCGACCGGCTCGGCGTCGCCGCGGAGAACCTGCGCGTCCTGGCCGAGACCGACGCCGTCAAGGTCCTGCACGCGGCCGGCTCGCTCGCCCCGGCGGCCCTGGCGGTGGACTCGATCCAGACGCAGTACCTGCCGGAGCTGCCGAGCGCGCCCGGGACGGTGACGCAGATCCGCGAGACGGCCGGCCGGCTCATGGCCTTCGCCAAGACCACCGAGACGCCCGTCTTCCTGGTGGGCCACGTCACCAAGGACGGCGCCATCGCCGGCCCGCGCGTGCTCGAGCACATGGTGGACACCGTCCTCTACTTCGAGGGCGGAGGGGCGCACCCCTACCGCGTGCTGCGCGCCCACAAGAACCGGTTCGGCTCCGCCAGCGAGATCGGCGTCTTCGAGATGAAGGCGGGCGGGCTCGCCGAGGTGCCGAACCCGTCGGCCCTGTTCCTGGCGGAGCGACCGGAGGACGCGCCCGGGAGCGCGGTCACCGCGGTCCTCGCGGGCGCCCGGACGGTGCTGGTCGAGGTCCAGGCCCTGGTGGCCGAACCCGCCCCGGGCACCCCGCGGCGGACGGCGCTCGGGCTGGACGCGAACCGGGTGGCGCTGCTCGCGGCGGTGCTCGAGAAGAAGGCCGGGCTGGAGATCCTGCGCCGCGACCTTTTCGTGAACGTGGCGGGCGGGCTCTCGGTGGACGACCCGGCCGCGGACCTGGCCTGCGTGGCGGCGCTCGCCTCGAGCCTGCGCAACCGGCCCCTCCCTCCGCGCACGCTGGTCCTCGGCGAGGTGGGCCTCGCCGGCGAGGTGCGGGCCATCTCGCAGCCCGAGGCGCGCCTGGCCGAGGCGGCCCGCCTCGGCTTCGAGCGGGCCGTGCTCCCGGCGGCGAACGCGCGCCACGCCGAGCTGCCGGAGGGGCTCGAGGCGATCGGGGTGGAGACGGTCGAGGACGCGCTCGACCGGGTGGTGTGAGACTCTTCTCGAACCCGCTACGCCGCCTCCACCGCCCGCCGCCACTTGGCCAGGTGCGCCTCCCGCTCCGCCGCCTTCATGCGCGGCTCGAAGCGCTTGCCCGGCCTCCAGGCCTTCCGGATCTCCTCGCGGTCCTTCCAGACCCCGGTGGCGAGGCCGGCCAGGAAGGCCGCCCCGAGCGCGGTGGTCTCGGTCATGCGCGGCCGCTCCACCGGCACGCCCAGCAGGTCCGCCTGGAACTGCATGAGCAGGTCGTTCTGCGACGCGCCTCCGTCCACCTTGAAGGCCGGCATGGGCCGGCCCGCCTCGGCGCGCATGGCCTCCGCCAGGTCGAAGATGAGGAAGGCGATCCCCTCCAGCGTGGCCCGCGCCAGGTGGGCGCGGGTCGTGCCGCGGTCGATGCCGCGCAGCAGCCCGCGCGCCTCCGGCCTCCAGTGCGGCGCGCCCAGACCGGCCAGCGCCGGCACGAAGACGAGGTCGTGCGAGGAGTCCACCTGCGCGGCCAGCTTCTCGACCTCGGCCGACTTGCCGATGATCCCGAGGCCGTCCCGGAGCCACTGCACCGCCGCCCCGGCGATGAAGGACGACCCCTCCAGCGCGTAGGTCGTCTCGCCGCCGATCCGCCAGGCCGCCGTGGCGAGGAGCCCGCGGCTCGACGGCACCGGCGCCGGGCCCACGTTCTGGAGCAGGAACGCCCCGGTCCCGTAGGTGCACTTCGCCTCCCCGGGGGCGAAGCACGCCTGCCCGAACAGGGCCGCCTGCTGGTCGCCGGCGATCCCGGCCACCGGGATCCCGTCCGGGAGGACCGAGAGCCCGCGGGTGACCCCGTACGGCTCGGAGGAGCCGCGGATCTCCGGCAAGAGGGCGCGCGGCACGCCGAACAGGTCGAGCAGCTCCCGGTCCCACTCCAGCGTGCGCAGGTCCATGAGCAGGGTGCGGCTCGCGTTCGAGACGTCGGTCACGTGGGCGGCGCCGCCGGTGAGCCGCCAGGCCAGGAAGGTGTCGATGGTGCCGAAGGCCAGCTCGCCCGCCTCGGCCCGGGCGCGGACGTTCCGCCCGTGGTCGAGGAGCCAGCGCACCTTGGTGGCGGAGAAGTAGGGGTCGAGCACGAGACCGGTCTTCTCGCGGACCCGCGGCTCGTGGCCCGCCGCCTTGAGCGCGGCGCAGGCGTCGGTGGTGCGCCGGTCCTGCCAGACGATGGCGTGGTGGACGGGCTTCCCGCTGCGCCGCTCCCAGATCCCGGTGGTCTCCCGCTGGTTCGTGATCCCGATGGCGGCGATGTCCTTGCCGCGGAGCCCGGCCTCCCGGAGCGCGCGCTTCACGGTGGCGAGCGTCGAGTCCCAGATGTCCTCGAGGTCGTGCTCCACCCAGCCAGGCTTCGGGAAGATCTGGCGGAACTCCCGGCCCACCCGGGCCTCGAGGCCGAGCCGCCGGTCGAGCACCAGCACCTTCGTGCCGGTCGTGCCCTGATCGATCGCCATCACGTGGGACGCCATCGGTTCACCTCACCTTCTCGGCCCGGGCTTGCCGGCCGGCCCGGGCGGGGATCGCCTCGAGGAAGCGGAGGGTCTCGTCGGCGCAGCGGTCGCGCTCCACGTCGATGCCGACGAGGTGCCAGCTCTCCGGAAGCACCACCAGCCGCGCCGGGCCGCTCCCGATCCTGCGGGCCAGCCGCCGGGCGCCGTCGAGCGTGGTGGTGTGGTCCTGGGCGCCGGCGATCACCAGCGCCGGCGCCGAGACGGCCGGGAGCTGCCGCTCCACCGTCGCCCGCAGGGCGGCCAGCTCGGCCACCGCCGAGAGGGGCACGCCGGAGAGGCCCGGGTTGCGCCTTCGCATCTCGGGATCGCGCACGTCCGAGCCCGCCGCCTTGGGCACGACCAGGTCGCCGAGGACGGGCAGCGACCCGAGCAGCGCGGCGAGCCGCACGGTCGGCGCGAGCCCCATGGCCGGGGCGAGCAGGACGAGGGCGTCCACCCGCTCCGGGTGGTCGTGCGCGAGGGCGCAGGCGACCAGGGCGCCGGTGGAGCAGCCCACCACGAAGGTGCGCCGCGCGCCCTCGAGCCGCCCCAGGTCCCGCCGCGCCTTCGCCACCCACTCCGTCCAGGGCAGCCCCTGGAGCGCGCCGGGCGGGCCGCCGTGGCCGGCCATCACCGGGGCGAGGCAGCGCATCCCCGCCGCGTGGAGGCGGAGCGCCACGTGGTGCATCTCGAACGTGGAGCCGGTGAGGCCGTGCAGCAGGAGGGCGGCGTCCGGGCCGCCCGACAGGTCGAACTCGCGGCCGGCGTCGATGGCGGTCCGGTCCACGGAACTCCCCTACCCCGCCCCGGGCGGCCTTTCAATCGTCCTGGCAGGGCGCGGCGCTTCCTGCTACCGGTGGGCCATGTCCGACAAGCCCGCCCCGCCGCACGCCGTCCAGGTGCAGATCGAGATCGACCCCGCCACCGCCCAGGGCGTGTTCGTGAACATGGCCATGGTGAACCACACCGACACCGAGTTCACCCTGGATCTCGTGTACGTGCAGCCGCAGGCCCCCAAGGCGACGGTGCGCGCGCGCGCCATCACCACGCCCAAGCACATGAAGCGGCTGCTGCACGCCATCCAGGACAACATCGCCAAGTACGAGGCGCGCTTCGGCACGATCGACCTCGGCGAGGCGACGCGCGTCCCCGGCGCGACCGCCTGAGCCTCGACTCCGCCGCGGCGGTCCGCCTTCCGACCGGTCCGTCCGCCCCTGAACCCCCGTTCCGGTGTCGGCCCCGCCCGTTCCGCGGGCTTGGCGGCGGCACGGGCGCTGCTCTCCGGGCGCCCGCGCATCCGCGCGACCACGAACGGAGAGAACATGAGCGACACCAACGGAAGCGACGGCGGGCAGAGGCTCGTCGTCTACGCGGTGGGCGACTTCACCGACAAGAGCGGGGCGCAGCGCTCGCGCTGGACCAAGGTCGGCGTCGCCTTCGAGAACCGGGACGGCAGCATCACGCTGCGCCTGCACGCCTTCCCCATCGGCACCGACAAGCTCCAGGTCCGCGAGGCGCGGGACGAGGACTGGGCCGGCCGGCGCAACGGGTCGGCCGCCGCGTCGGAGGCCCGGCCGTGAGGCCCCTGGCGCGCGCCCTCGCCGCGGCCCTGGCCCTCGTGGCCGCGGCGCCCGCGCTGGCCGGCAAGCGCCCGCTCCGCCCCGAGGAGCGCGTGGACCTGAACCGGGCCGGCCTGGCCGAGCTGATGCGCCTCCCGGGCGTGGGAGAGAAGCGCGCCCAGGCCATCCTGGCCCTGCGGGAGCGGCGGCCCTTCCGCCGCCCGGAGGACGTCCTCGCCGTGAAAGGGCTCGGGCCGGGCTGGTTCGCGAAGGTGAAGGGCCACCTCTCGGTCGGGCCGGCCACGGCGGCCGAGCCGGCCCGGCCGCCCGGGCAGCCCCCGCGCGGGGCGGGAAGGTGACCCGGGGCGGGGCGTGTGGAACCGGCCCGGCCGGCTCCGGAATCCCGGCGACGCGCGCCCCGCCCGCGCGGGCCGCTTGACGGACGCGCCCGCCTCCGGTACTCCCGCCGGCGAAGCATCGGCTCGGAGGAACAGGGAAGCCGGTCCAAGTCCGGCGCGGTCCCGCCACTGTAGCCGGGGTGAGTAGAGCCTTCGGATCGTCACCACTGCCGCGGAGACATGCGGTGGGAAGGTGGAAGGCGCGAGCGCGGGTGAGAAGTCCCGCGGCCCCGGAAGCCAGGAGACCTCCCTTCGAGCCGGCCGCGAATGGGTCGCGGCCGAAGCGGTCAACGGGTCCGAAGGAGACCCGAGGGCTTGAGTCGAAGGGGAGCCGAAGGGCCGGCCCGAGGGGCCGTCCGCGCCGCGCTGGCGAGGTGCGCCGTTTTGGCGGCGTGCGCCGCGGTGGCGGCCCCCCCGTCGCCCGCCCGCGCCGAGGAGGAGCCGCCCCCGGTCGTGCTCGACGAGGTGGTGGTCGGCGTCCCGCGGACCGAGGCGGCGGCCGATCCCACGGCCTCGGCCACCGTGGTCTCGGCCGACCGGTTCGAGGGCGAGGCGAAGGGCGTGGCCCAGCTCGTGGCCACCGCCCCGGGCGTGGCGGTCCAGGAGTACGGCGGGCTGGGCCAGCTCGCCACCGTGTCGATCCGCGGCTCGACGGCGGACGGGGTGCTCGTCCTCCTGGACGGGATCCCGCTCGACACCGCCTTCGGCGGAGGCGTGGACCTCGCCTCCATCCCCCGCGCCTGGATCGAGCGGATCGAGGTCGTCCGCGGCGTCGAGGGGGCGGCCTACGGCGCGGGCGCGCTGGGCGGGGTCGTGAACGTCGTCACCCGCCGTGCCGCCGCGGGCACCTGGGCCGCCGAGATGGGTGGCGGATCGTTCGAGACCCTCGCCGTCTCGGCCGAGGGAGCGGGCGCGCTGGGGAACCTGGCCCTGGGCGCGGCAGCCGGAGTGGACTCCACCTCGGGGCGCTACCCCTTCCTCCTCGACCTCGAGCCGAGCGATCCGACGAACGCCCCCTCGCCCGCCTTCCGGGAGAACAACGCGGCCGTGCGCGGCGGGGCCCTCGCCACGCTGGGCGGGCGCCTGGGGCGGGCGCGCCTCGACGCGCTCCTCCAGCTCTCGGCCGGCGAGAGGGAGATCCCGGCCCAGGCCCCCAGGCTCGACGCCACGTCCACCGACCGCCAGAAGGACGGCCGGGTCCTCGCCGCGGCGCGCCTCTCCCGCCCCGGCGTCGCGCCCGGCCTCGACCTCTCCGGGCTCGTCCGGCTCCGGGCCGACTGGCTCGACGTCCGGGTCTCGCCCGCGCCGCTGGCCCGGCAGCGCGGCGGGGAGGCGGGCCTCGAGGCGCGGGCCACCCTCGCCCACCGGGCGGGCGCGCTCGAGGCCGCGCTGGTTGCCTCCGGCGAGGCGCTCCGCGCGGACGGCCTGGGCGGCACGCGGGTGCGCGGCTCGCTCGGCCTCTCCGCCTCCGAGACGCTGGGCCTCCTCGCCGGCCGGCTCCGCCTCGCTCCCGCCGTCCGGCTCGACCGGGTGGGCCCCTTCACCGGGCTCTCCTGGAAGGCCGGCGCCTGGTACCGCCTGGCCGGGGCGATCTCGGCGCGGGCCAGCGCGGGCCGGACCTTCCGCGCCCCGAGCTTCGCCGAGCTGTGGCTCCGCCAGGGGCTCGTCGACCCGAACCCGGACCTCGTCCCGGAGGAGGGGCTCGGCGCCGACGCCTCCCTCGTCTACGACGGGCCGCTCGGCCTCGCCGCCCTGGGCGCGCACGCCACGCGCTACCGGGACCTCGTCATCTACGAGCCGGCGGGGCCGGACGGCCGGCTCCGGCCGCGGAACGTGGGAGAGGCGTTCCTGGCCGGGCTCGAGGCCGAGCTCGCCACCGCGCCCGCCCGCCGACTCCTCGGCCTGGCCGGCTCCGCCTCCTACACGTTCCTCGCCACCGAGAACCTGCGCGCCCCGCCCCAGGAGATCGGCAAGGACCTGCCGCGCCGCCCGCGCCACCGGCTCTACGCGCGCGCGGAGATCTCGCCCGGGCCCGCCGAGGCGCACGTCGAGGTGCACTGGGTGGGGCGCCAGTTCGAGGACGCGCGCAACGTGAACGCGATCGAGGCCGCCCTGGCGTGGAACGCGGGGGCGGCCCTCCGCGCCGGCCGAACGCGCGCGGTGCGGCTCTCGGTCGAGGTGCGGAACCTCCTCGACGACCGGACGCTGAAGGACCCCTACGGAAGCCCGCTCCCCGGCCGGATGGTGATGGTCACCCTCCGCGCGGCGAGCGGACGGAAAGGAAGCGAAGCGCCATGACCCGACGACCCCTCCTGCTCGCCCTGCTCCTCCTCCCCGCGCTCCTCGCGGCGTGCTCCGAGACCCTGGAATGTCCCGTGGGCGAGGTGGGCTGCGGCGGCGCCTGCGTCTCGCTCGCGACCGACGCCGCGAACTGCGGGGCCTGCGGGAACGCCTGCGGGCTCGGCTTCTGCTCGGACGGCTCCTGCACCTGCGCGCCGGGGACGATCGCGTGCGGCGGCCGCTGCGTCGACCGGGAGAGCGATCCGGCCGCCTGCGGATCCTGCGAGATCGCCTGCGCGGCGGAGCAGGTGTGCAGCCTCGGCGCGTGCGCCGCAGCATGCGCCGCGGGACTCACCGGGTGCGACCGCGCCTGCGTGGACCTCTCCGCCGACCGGTACCACTGCGGCTCCTGCGGCGTCGCCTGCGGCCCCGGCCAGTCCTGCCACGGCGGGACCTGCCGGTCGGTCGCGGTCGCCTGCCTCGCGACGGACGAGGTCCGCACCGTGAGCCCCGACCTCGCCTGGTCCGGTCCGGTGCACCCCGCCGGCGACGGACCCGTGTCGCTCGCGCTCCTCGGCGAGCAACTCTTCGTCGCCAATTCGCTGTCGCACTCCCTCAGCGCCTTCCCCGTCGGTGGCGGCGCCGCGCGGGAGCTCCTCTTCCCCGGGGGCTCGGACTTCGAGAACGTCGTGGCGCACGCCGGCCGCCTCTTCGTCTCGGGGTCCGGCACGGGGACGCTGCTCGTCGTCGATCCCGGGACCGGCGACGTCCTGGACGAGATCGCGCTCGGCCCGACCAACGCGAACCCGCTCGGCGTCGCCTTCGTGGAGGACCGCGCCTACGTCGCGCTCTACGGGCAGTCCTTCCTGGGAGAGAACGAGCCTCAGGTCGGGCAGGCCATCGCCGTCGTCGACTTCGCGGGGGTCGAGGGCTGCACCGGGGCGCCGTGCGGGACGCTGCTCGGCGAGATCTCCGTCCTCGCCGCGGCCGACGCGCCGGGTTATCCATTCCCCTCGCGCGCCGTCTCGGTGGGCAGGAAGGTGTACGTGACACTGGCCAATCTCAGGAGGGGCGACTGGGGCTACTACACCGAGCCGGCCGGCCACGGGCGGCTCGCGGTGATCGACGCGGAGCGCTCGGACGCGCTCTCGATCACCGACCTGGGGGAAGGTTGCCAGAACCCCGGTGGCATCGCGCTCCACGGCTCGACGCTCTGGGTCTCGTGCGGCGCCTTCGCGACGCAGGCGCTCCTCCCCGTCGCGCTCGGAGCCGGCGGCGAGCCGACCCCCGGCACGCCGGTCCCGGTCGCTCCGATCGCCCCGGGGCGGATCGCCTTCTGCGCGGGGAGGGGCTTCGTAGGCGATCAGTACTCGGGAGACCTCCTGGCCTTCGATCCCGCGGATCCCGACACGCGATGGGGTCTGACGGTCTGCCCGCTCTCGCAGGCGGGCTGGGCGCTCGCCGCCGACGTGGCATGCGCGCCCTGACCGTCCTCCTCGCGCTCGCCGCGCTCCCGCCGGCCCTGCCCGCGGCCGTTCCCGCGGCCGTTCCCGCGGCGCCCTCCGCGACCGCCCCCGCGGCCGCGCGGGAGGTCCGCGCCACCGGCGAGGGCGCGGCGTCGGGCGGCGCGCTCTGGATCGGCGCCCCGCCGCGCCAGCCGCCGCGGCGGGTGGTCACGCTCGCGCCCAGCCTCACCGACGTGGTCGTCGCCCTCGGCCGCGCCGACCGGCTGGTGGGCGTCACCCGCCACGACGACGCGCCGGAGGTGTCCGGCCTGCCGCGGGTGGGCGGGTTCCTCGACCCGAACCCCGAGGCGGTGATGGCGCTCGAGCCGGACCTGGTGATCTGGGTGACGGACGG
>DATIUR010000238.1:0-7425 GCA_035466675.1 Anaeromyxobacteraceae bacterium
GGCGCGTCGCCCGCGGCCGCGATCTCCTTGAACGCGGCCACGCCGAGCTCGCCCAGCTCCACGCCCCGGAGCAGCTGCGCGCTCCCGTCCGCGCCGATCCGGTAGACCTCGGCCATGGCGCTCGAGCCCTGGTCCACCGGGACGCCCATCCGGCCGGCGAGCCGCCTGAGCGACGAGGCGGCGGCGCCGGCTCCCACCCGCCGGACCACGATGGCGTGGTCGAGGCCGCGGGCCCTGGCCAGCCGCAGCAGCTCCCTGCGCAGCTCCTTCTCGGCCACGGCCCGCTCGGCCGTCACGAGGAGGTTGCTCGGCACCGGGCCCGGCCCGCGGCGGCTGCCGGTGCTGCGGCGGGCGGCCGGGGTGGGGATGCGCGACGCGAGCAGGGCCCGCAGCACGCCGCGCTCGACGAGCCGGGTCTCGCGGGGGACCACCCCGTCGTCGTCGATGCCCTGGCCGCCGAGCAGCAGGGCGTCCCCCAGCCGGTCCTGGCCGGGGCGGTCCGTCACGCTCAGGGTCTCCGGCAGGACGCGCGCGCCGACCCGGTCGTCGAACGACGCCCCGCCGAGCTGCGCCAGCATCTGGCCGTACATCGCGTCGAAGCGCGGCTCGTCGCTCACCGGCTGGCGGACGGCCAGCAGCGAGGGCGCGAGCTGCCGGAGGAAGACCTCGGCGCCGGCCTCGCCCTCGAAGAGCACGGGCCCGTCGTACCGCTCCAGCGTCGGCGCCGAGCGAAGCGCCAGGATCCGGGCGGCCATCTCCCGGACGCGGGCGAGCAGGACCTCGCGCGGGGGGAGGTCGGCCTCGGTGCGGCCGCGGATCGCGATCGCGTCCGAGATGGGCATCCCGTCGGGCGCATGGGCCTCCGCCCCGATCTCGAGGTCGAGCGAGGCGCTCGCACGGGTGAAGACGGTGCCGTCGCTGTTCACGTAGCGGGTGTGGACGGTCCGCGCCGTCACCGCGACCGAGGAGCGGAGGATCTCCGGCGCCGACCGGAAGACCGCCGACAGCTCCCGGGCCAGGGCCTCCAGCTCCGGGCGGCGGGGAGCCGGGAGCGGCGCCGCGGACGTGGACGCGGGCGGCTCCCGCCCGAAGTCGGGCAGGTCGCCGGCCCCCTTCCGCACCTCGAGCGCGGCGCGCTTGGCGGCCAGGGACTCGAGCGCCTTCTTGTACTGGGCGTCGGTGGCGAGCCACAGCTGGCGCCGGATCTGCCGGTAGTCGTCGTCGAGCGGGGCCGAGTCGGTCTCCACCATCGACACCGGTCCGCCCGTCGAGGAGACGAAGTTGCCGTTGTCGAGCGAGGGATCGCCGACCCGCACCTCCACGCGGACCCGGCGCCCCCGCCAGGGCCGGGAGGACTCGAGGCTGCCCAGGGTGGCCGAGATGGCGACCGCGTCGAGATCGTCCAGGCCGTAGGCGACGAAGTAGGGCCTCTCCATGCCCTCGAGCCGGAGCTGCGCCACGGATCGCGCCAGCTCGTCCTTCATGGCGCGCAGGGGGACGTCGTCCGCCGCCGGCGCGGGGACGGCCGCCAGGGCCGCGAGCGCGGCCGCCGCCGCGCGGATCGCCGCGGGCCGGGTCATCGCGCCTCCGCCGCGGGAGGAGGGGGAAGCAGGGGAGGCCGCTCCTGCGACTTCTCCTTCCGCTGCACCTCGACCTGCGAGATGAGCAGGCCCGGCGAGACGGCGGAGACCGGGACCCAGCCCGACTCGGCCCCGCAGACCCCGTTGAACACGGCCGGCCGGTCGTCGGTCGCGACGATCTTGCTGAAGGCGATGAGCGGCGTTCCGATCAGGTCCACGCCGCGGACCAGCTCCTCCGAGCCGTCCAGCCGCACCCGGTACACCACCGTCGGCCGCACGTTGAAGGCGTTGGGAAGGACGCGCTGGGTGAAGGTGAAGCCGCCCTGGATGTCGTCGAAGAGCAGGCCCCAGGGCTTGCCGGCGGCCCGGGCCCGCTCGATGAGCATCCGCTTCAGCCGGGCGCGGGAGACCCGCCGGCTCGAATCCACCACCAGGTTCGACTGGCGGGCCACGGCGCCGTATCCCTGCTGGCGGCGCCCGTGGCCGTTGGATCGCTGGAACCCCTCGATGGGCGCGCGGGACATGAGGAAGCCCTTCAGGACGCCGTTCCGCACGATGGTGACCGGGCGCGCCTTCACGCCCTCGTCGTCGTAGCGGTACGACCCGACCAGCTCGGTCCCGGCCGACCGGGCGAGGGTCGGATCGGAGTGGACGGAGAGGAAGGCGGGGAGAACCCGCCGGTTCAGCCTCTTCGCGAAGGTCTGCGCCTCCTCCTCGTCCTTCTGGCGCTGCCCCTCGATCCGGTGCCCCAGGATCTCGTGGAAGAAGACCGCCGCGGCGCGGCCCGACAGGATGGCCGGCCCGGTGTAGGGCTCGGCCAGGGGCGCCTTCACCAGGGCGCGCAGGGTCCGGATCATCTCCACCACGTCCCGCTCGAGCGCGGCGTCGTCGGGGAGGCCGTCCGGGCGGAACGACATCCAGCTCCGGTGGAGCGGCAGCTCCATGCCGTCCGGCGCCTTGGCGGTGGCGCGGAGGTTCAGGCGGTAGAGCGGGGAGGAGATCTGGATGCGGCTCCCCTCCGTGTTGACGTAGCGGCGCGTCTCCACCTCGGCGGTCACCTCGACGCTCGCCTCCAGGATCTCGTCGTGGCCGGCGAAGGGGGCGGTGAGCCTCCGCGCCCGCGCCTCCCAGGCGGCCCGGTCGAAGGCGAGGGGCGCGAGCGGCTCCTGCCAGCTCTCGGCCGCCTCCCGGGTGAAGTCGCCCGAGCGGTCCTCCTGCTCGACCTTGACCCGCACGTTGGCCTTCACCTTGGCGAGCCGCTGGACGGCCTTCCGGTAGGCGCGCTCGGTCTCCCGCCAGAGCGCCACGCGCAGGGCGGCGGGGTCCCCGTCGAGGGGGATCTGCCGGCCGGCCAGGTGGTCGCCCAGGTCGTCGAAGCCCATCGCGCCGCGGACCCGGTGCGTGTTGTCGAGGCCGTGGTCGCCGACGCGGAGATCGACGTCCAGCACGCGCTCCTCTTCCTCCCCGCTGTGGGTGAGGGCGCCGAAGGAGGCGACGACGCGGAGGGCGCGGTTGTCGGTGAGCTGGAAGGAGAGGAAGTAGGCGGGGACCTCGGTCTTCCCGAAGGCGCCGGCCAGCCGGTCCAGCTCCTGCCCCAGGGTCGCGAGGACCGGGTCGGCCGCGTCCGCCTGCGCCGACGGCCGCGCCGGGGCGGCCAGCAGGAGGACGGCGGTGAAGGTGGCGCGCAGCCGGCTCACGGGGACCTCGGGACGGGTGGAGGGAAGGGGGAAGGCTCGGTCGCGGCGCGCGCCCGGAGATCCTCGCGCGCCGCGGCACGATGGTCGCACGGGGGGTGCGCTCCGGCAAGGAGGGGAGGTCGCGCATGGGTCTCCTCCGTCCTCCGCGCCCCCGGCCGCCCTGGACTGGCGGCGTCCGGGGGCGCCCCATGCACCGCGCCGAGCTCCGATGGAGCGGCTCCTCGCCGAGGTGCTCGCCGCGGCGGCCGGCGAGGGGCGGCCCGGCGAGGCGCCTCCCGCGGGGACGCTCACCACGCGTGGCTGAGCAGGCCGAGCCCGAGCCACAGGGCGAGCCCGAAGCCCAGGACGCCGACGGCGAAGCGGAGGCGGACCCGCCAGCGGGGCGCGCCCTCGGGGGCGCGCTGGCCCAGGCCGGTGGCGAGCCCCTCCCACACGAGCACGCCCGAGGCGACGGCCACGAAGACGAGTAGGGCCGCGGCGAGGAGGGTGCTCGTGGTCGAGCCGCTCACGGAGGGATGATCGCGCCGCGAATCCGGCCGCGCGCGAGACCCTTGGGGGCCGCCCCGCCCAGGGGCCCTCGCGTCCCGCCCCCGAGCGGGCCCCTGCTATCCTCGGCCTGCGGCGAGGCCGCGGCCCGATGAACCTCTCCACCCTGATCGACCTCGAGGCCCAGCTCCAGCGCGACCGGGAGATCGACCCCGGCGCGCTCGCGCTCCGGGACGCGTCCCTGGCCGGCGGCCACCCCGACCCGCGCCGCCCGCACGCCGCGGTGGAGGCCTGGGTGCGCGGCCTGCGGGAGCGGGAGGAGGGGGGGCTCCTGCCCGGCCGGTCCCTGGCGAGGGCCCTGCGCCTCGTCCGGGCCGTGCTCGCCGTCGCCGGGCTCCTCCTGGGCTGGGGCGCGGCCGCCGCCCTGCTCCGCTTCGACGGTCCACACCCGGTGAACGTTTGGGACCTCCTCCTGGCGCTCGTCGGCCTGCAGATCGTGCTGCTCGTCCTCCTGCTCGCCTCGCTCTTCTTCCCCGTGTCCTCGATCGGCCTGCCGCTCCTGGGCCTCTTCCGCGGGCTCGCCGCCTGGGCCTACCCGCGCCTCGCCGCGCGCGGCCTCGCGCCGGAGCGCCTGCGGGAGTGGCGCCTGCTCCTGCACCGGCTGCGCAGCCGGCGCTCGCTCTACCGGCGGGTGGAGCCGTGGCTGCTCCTGGGCCTGACGCAGGCCTTCGGCGTCGCCTTCAACGTGGGGGCGATCCTGGCGCTGCTGCGCCACGTGGTCTTCACCGACGTCGCCTTCGCCTGGAGCACGACGCTCCTCGATCTCGACCCGGCCCGCTTCCACGCCGTGGTCCGCGTCCTCTCCGCGCCCTGGGCGGCGCTCTGGCCCGACGCCGTGCCCACGCCGGAGCTGGTGGCCGCCACGCGCTACTCGCGGCTCGAGGGCGCCTACTTCCTCTCCGGGACGGGGCGGGCGGCCGACCCGGCGCTGGTGGGCGGCTGGTGGCCGTTCCTGCTCGCTTCGGTGGCGACCTACGGCCTCGTCCCGCGGGTGGTGGCGCTGGCCGGGGCGCGGCTGCGCGCCTGGAGCGTGCTGGCGCGGCTGCCGCTCGACGACGCCGAGGTGCGGGCGCTCCTCGGGCGGATCGCGGGCGGCCGGGTGGAGACGGCCAGCCCCGACCCCGAGGCGCCCGGCCCGCCTCCTCCTCCCGCGCCGCTCCCGGCCGCGCCCGGTTCCGGCACGCCCGCCCGGCTCGCGCTGGTGGTCTGGCGGGACGCGCCCTCCGGGGACGGCTCCCTGGCGGCGGTGGCCCGGCAGGTGGGCGCGGCGCCGGCGGAGGTGCTGCGGGCCGGCGGCGTCGGGCACGAGGAGGGCGAGGCCGGCCTGGGGCGGATCGCCGCCGGCGGGGCGGACGCGGTGGCGGTGCTGGCCGAGGCCTGGGAGGCGCCGGACGGCGGCGCGCTGCGGCTCCTGCGCTCGCTCCGCGGGGGCCTCGGCCCCGGCCGCCGCGTCCTCGTGCTCCTCCGCGGAGAGGCGGGCGCGCCGCGGCCCGAGGAGCTGCGCGTGTGGAGGGAGGAGCTGGCGCGGCTCGAGGACCCGTGGCTCGCGGTCGAGCCGCTCCGGGAGGGGCCGTGACGCGCGGCGGAGGCAGCTCGGAAGGCCCGCCCGCCGCCGAGGTCCCGCGCTTCGCGGTGGTGGGGCGCGTCAACAAGGGGAAGTCGAGCATCGTGGCGACGCTGGCCGAGGACGACTCGGTGCGCATCGACCCCCGGCCCGGCACCACCACCGAGTGCCGCGAGTACCCGGTGCGGGTGGACGGCCGGACGCTCTTCGTGCTCGTGGACACGCCCGGGTTCGAGGACGCGCCGCGGGCCTTGGCGTGGCTGCGGAGGCGCGAGACCACCGCGGCCGAGCGCCCGGCCCGGGTGGAGGCGTTCGTCCGCGAGCACGCGGGCGGCGACGACTTCGCGCAGGAGCGGCGGCTCCTCGCCCCCATCCTGGCGGGGGCGAGCGTGCTCTACGTCGTGGACGGGGCGCACCCGTTCCGCCCGAACTACGAGGCGGAGATGGAGGTCCTGCGCTGGACCGGCCGGCCCGGCATGGCGCTCGTGAACCGGATCGGCGAGGGGGACCACGGCGCCGAGTGGCACCGCGCGCTCGACCAGTACTTCAAGGTGGTGCGCGACTTCGACGCCTTCTCGGTGACGTTCGAGGAGCGGCTGGCGCTCCTGCGCGCCTTCCGGGAGCTGCGCCCGGCCTGGCGCCCGGCGGTGGACGAGGCGCTCGCCGCGCTCGCGGCCGAGCGGCGGCGGAGGCGGGAGGCGGCGGCGCTGGAGATCGCGGAGCTCCTGGCCGACGCGCTCTCGCACGTCGAGGAGGTGGTGCTGGACGGCGCGGGCGAGGTCGCGGGCGAGCGCGACCGGCTGGAGCGGAGCTTCCACGATGCCCTCCGCCGGCGGGAGGCGAAGGCGCGGGCGCGGGTGGAGGCCATCTACGCCCACCGGGCGGCGACGTTCGTGGTGGAGGACCTGGCCCGGCCGTTCCTCGAGCGCGATCTCTTCGCCGAGGAGACCTGGCGGGTGCTCGGGCTCGGGCCCGGGCAGATCGTGGCGGCCGGCGCGCTGGCCGGGGCCGGGGCGGGCGGCGCCATCGACGCCGCGGTGGGCGGCGCGAGCGTGCTCGCCGGGACGCTCCTCGGCGGCGCGGCCGGGGCCGGGGCGGCGCTCTGGGGGCTCGGCCGGCGGTTCGCCCGGGCGCGGCCGGTCGGGGCGGAGGGCGTGCTCGGGCTCGCCGCCACCCTGCGACGGGCCTTCGCCGGCGGGCGGCGGTTCCGGATCGGCCCGCACGCCGGGCCGAACTTCCCCTGGGTGGTGCTGGACCGGGCGCTCCTGCACTGGCGGGCCGTGGCCGGGCGGACGCACGCGCGCCGCGGGGAGATCCCCGTCGCGGCGGGCGGGGCGGCCGGCCTCGTGGCCCGGCTCGGCCGCGCCGAGCGCCGGGCCCTCGAGGCCGCCTTCCGCACGCTGCGCCGCCGCTGGTCCGACCCGCCACGGGAGGCGAGGGACGCGGTGGCGCGGGCGGTCGCGTCGGCGATGGAGGGGATGGAGGCGGGGGAGGGGTAGGCTGAGAGCCACGCCGACTCCGTTTCGGGCGCTCCGAAACGAGGTGCCCCGGAGAGGCGAACCGTCATCGCATCGCCGATCACGCGTACTCCGGATGCTTTTGCCGCAACCTCGTCAGTGGCAAGGCGGATCCATCTTCTCTCCCCGTCGAGCAGGTCACAAGTGGCCATGAGCCCAGCCGCAAGGACGAGCCACCAGCTCCTGGTGGTGGCCAGCGCCTTCCTCGCCGGCGCCGCACCTCTCGAGCTACTCCTGGGTACCTTCCGCGGCTTGACCATGAAGCATCCCCTCCCCGCGTTCCCCTGTCCCGCACACGGGAACCGACTCGACGCCCTCGTCAGCAATCCACGTCAGTGCCTGGCGCCCGCTAGAAGAGTCAAAACCAAGGCGCACCAGGAATTCGTAGCGATCCTTGGTGCGCGGCGGGACCTCGGCATTGCAGTCGTACCCCCAGCGCTCCCAGGGTTCCAGGACGACGGCGTGTGGCATCGTGATACCTGTGCAGATCCCTCCAAACGACAAGCCGCCGGTCAGACTCC
>DATIUR010000239.1:0-8666 GCA_035466675.1 Anaeromyxobacteraceae bacterium
GGCCCCGCCGGGGCGGGCGCCGCGCCGGCGCTTGACTTATGTGCTCCATGCATATATGTATGACGCATCGAAGGAGGGTGGA
This sequence comes from Anaeromyxobacteraceae bacterium, assembly GCA_035466675.1. Classification (GTDB taxonomy): domain Bacteria; phylum Myxococcota; class Myxococcia; order Myxococcales; family Anaeromyxobacteraceae; genus Anaeromyxobacter. The sequence goes on from DATIUR010000239.1 coordinate 83, forward strand.
TGGCCCGAGTCCCACGCACCCGGCGGTCCCGCGCCGCCGACGCACCCTGGCCCGGCGCGGTCGGGGGCCGCTTCGAGCGACCCAGCGTCACCGTGGACGTCGTGCTGCTCTCCGCCGCGGAGGGCGCGCTCCGGACGCTGCTCGTCCGGCGCACCGAGCCGCCCGACAGGGGCCGCTGGGCGCTGCCGGGCGGGTTCATCCGCCCCGGCGAGCCGCTGGAGGAAGCGGCCGCGCGCGTGCTGCTGGCCAAGGCCCGCCTGGCGGGCGTCTTCCTGGAGCAGCTCTACACCTTCGGCGCGCCAGACCGCGATCCGCGCGCCCGCGTGTTCACCGTCGCCTACTTCGCCCTCTGCGACTTCGCGCGGTTCGCCACGTCGGCGGGGCTGGCGCCGAACGCGACCGCGGCCCGCATCGAGGTGCCGTGGGAGGGGGAGACCGGCGGGCCGGTGGAGCTCCTCGGCCCCGACGGGCGGCGGCTCGCGCCGGCCTTCGACCATGCCGAGATCGTCGGCATGGCGGTGAAGCGCCTGCGCGGGAAGCTCGACTACACGCCCGTCGGCTTCCAGCTCCTCCCGCCCGCCTTCACCCTGCTCGAGCTGCAGCAGGTGCACGAGACGGTGCTCGGCCGGCCGCTCAACAAGGACTCGTTCCGCCGCCGCATGCTGGCGTCCGGGCAGCTCGAGGCCACCGGCCAGCGCCAGCAGGACGTGGAGCACCGGCCCGCGGAGCGGTACCGGTTCGGACGGCGATCGGCGACCTGACGGGCCCGGCGACCCGGGCGGAGAGGAGCGACCATGGCGGAGATCCTGAGCTTCGGCCCCATCCGGCACCTGCGCGCGGATGCCAGCGCGCACGTCCTCCACTTCCGGAACGCGCGGCTCGCCCGCGACGGACGCGGCCTCGCCTTCTTCTTCTGGCCCCACCAGACCTCCATCGTCGAGGTCCCGGTGGACGACCGGGAGATGCCCATCGTCTTCCATGGCCGCTCGTCCGACTTCCAGGCGGTGACCGTGCAGGGCGTCCTCACCTACCGGGTGGTCGACCCGCGCGCGCTGGCGGACCGCGTCGACTTCACCGTGGACCTGGGGACCGGGCAGCACCTGCGCCAGCCGCTGGAGCGGCTGGCCCTCCTCTTCGCCCAGCTGGCCGAGCAGCACGCGGCCGGCTGGGTGGCGCGCGCGCCCATCCGCGAGGTCCTCGCCGACGGAGCGGAGCGGATCCGCTCGGCCATCGAGGCCGGCCTGGCCGGGGAGCCGGCGCTGCCGGCCATGGGGCTCGCGGCCGTCTCCGTCCGGATCTCCTCGGTGCGTCCCTCGCCCGACCTGGAGAAGGCGCTGGAGGCGCCGACCCGCGAGCGGATCCAGCAGCTCGCCGACGAGGCCGCCTTCGCGCGGCGGGCGCTGGCGGTCGAGAAGGAGCGAGCCATCCGGGAGAACGAGCTGAAGAACGAGATCGAGCTGGCCCGCCGGCAGGAGGAGCTGATCGAGCAGAAGGGCCAGAACGCGCGCCGCACCGCCACCGAGGAGGCGGAGGCCGGGCGCATCGCCGGCGAGGCCGCGGCCCGGAGGAGCCGGACCGAGGCCGAGGCGGCGGCCCACGAGATCCGGACGCGCGCCGAGGCCGAGGCCTTCAGGACCCGGTCGCAGGGGGAGGCCGACGCCTCGGCGCTCTCGCTCGAGCAGAAGGTCCGGGTGGAGGCGGAGCAGGCGCGGATGGCCGCCTACCGGGAGGTGCCGCCGTCCGTCCTCTACGCCCTGGCGGCGCAGGCGCTGGCCGGCAAGCTGGAGAAGATCGAGCGGGTCACGCTCGGCGGCGACGCGCTCGGACCCGCCCTGGAGCGCGTGCTGGAGGCCGGCGCGAAGCGGCTGGCGGGCGGCTGAGGAGGGCGCCGTGGACACCGCCGGCGTCCCCCGGGTGGTGGTGGTGACGCGGCCGAGCGAGCTCGAGCTGCTCCTCGGCCGCCACGGCACCCGCGAGCAGGCCCGCTTCTTCCTGGATCGGCGCGGCCAGTCCCTGGAGGACGTGGAGCGGCGCCACGCGCTGCGCGAGGCCGCCCTGCTGGCCGTCTCGCAGGCCGTACCGGTCGAGTGGCGCCGGACCCGGATCGGGCGGGCCGATCTCTCCCGCTTCCTCTTCGAGCCCGGCGATCTCGTCGTGGCGGTGGGGCAGGACGGGCTGGTGGCGAACGCCGCCAAGTACCTGTCGGGGCAGCCGGTGCTGGGCCTCAACCCCGACCCGGACCGGTACGACGGCGTGCTCGTGCCCCACCGGCCCGAGGCGGCGAAGCGGCTCCTGCGCGCCATGGCCGCCGGGCGCGCCGATCTGGAGGCGCGGACGCTGGTCGAGGCGCTCCTCGACGACGGCCAGCGCCTGCTGGCGCTGAACGAGATCTTCGCCGGTCACCGGTCGCACCAGTCCGCCCGCTACCGCATCGCCTTCGCCGGGCGGGAGGAGCGGCAGATCTCCTCCGGCGTGATCGTCACCACCGGTACCGGCGCCACCGGCTGGGCCCGGTCGATCAACGGCGAGCGCGCGCGGCCCCTCGAGCTTCCCGGACCCTGCGATCGCGCGCTGGCCTTCCTGGTCCGCGAGCCCTTCCCCTCCGTCGCATCCGGCACGAACCTCGACGGCGCGCGGGTCCGGGCCGAGGAGGCGGTCGAGCTCGTCTCGGAGATGAACGAGGGCGGCGTCCTCTTCGGCGACGGCATCGAGGAGGACGGCCTCGAGTTCCCCTTCGGAGCGCGGGCGCGCCTCGGCCCGGCGGAGGAGCGACTCCGGCTGGTGCGGGGGGCGTGAAGGATCACGCCGCCGGGAGGGCCGCCCGGCCGAGCCCGTCGGCGAGGAACCGGACCACCTCCGCCGCGACGCCGGGGTCGCGCAGGATCCGGCGGTGGCCCAGCCCGTCGGTGACGAGGAGCCTCCCGGCCACGGCCTCCCGCGCCACCCGCGCCCCGTCCTCGAGCGGCACCTCGCGGTCCTGCCGGTCGTGGACCACGAGGAGAGGGACCTTCACCTGCGGGCCGAGCACGCCGCTGTTCAGCCGGTCGAGCCGCTCGCCGGCGATGGCCTCGGCGCGGGCCCGGAGCGCCGGCACCGCCACCCCGGGGAACGCCAGGAAGCGGACGAAGCCGTCGAACCAGACGGCCGCGTCGGCGGGGGGGCCCACGAAGACCGCCCGGCGGGCGGGCAGGCCGCGCGCGGCGGCCAGGCTGAAGGCGGCCCCGCCCATCGAGTGGGCGACGGCGCCGAAGAGCGGGCCCGCCCGCTCCGCGACCCTCCCGATGGCGTCGGCGAAGAGCGGGATGGAGGCGCCCCGGCCGGCGGACTCGCCGTGGGCCGGCGCGTCGTGCGCGAGGACCGAGAAGCCGGCGGCGAGGAGCGGCTCGACGAACGGGGTCATCTGCCCGGCGCAGCCGCCCCAGCCGTGGGCGAGGAGCACCGGCGGCCCCGCGCCCCAGCGCCAGGCGACCAGCCGGTCGCGCCCGCGCCCGAGCTCGAGGCGCTCGCCGCGGGCGAGGACCTCCCGCTCCGCCTCGAGCCGGCGGCGGCGCCCCGGGGCCCGGAAGAAGAGCGGCGCCAGCGCGGCCGCGGCCAGGCGCGGCGAGATCGCGGCGAGGGCGGCGACGCCCGCCCGGAGGAGCCGCGGGGCGGGCGGGTGAGCCGTCCGAACGGTCGTTCTGTCTGCCATGCTCGGTCCCTTCTCCCCTCCGGGGCGGGCGCCGCCCGGAGCCCGCGAGGCTCTCATCGGCGGGCCCGCGCGATCAGGCCCTCGAAGGCGGCCCGGGCGCGCGCCTCGGCCCGGGCGTCGCGCAGGAGCCGTGCCGCGTGGTGCCAGGCGAGCATCGTGCCGTACACCTCGAAGGCGAGCTGCTCGGGCTCCACGTCCTTGCGGAAGTGCCCCTCGGCCAGGGCGGTCCGGATCACCGTGGCGATCACGTCGAGCCAGTCCTTCTGCTGCCGGACCAGCAGGTCCCGCGCCGGACCGGGCCGGTCGTCCAGCTCCACCGCGGCCTGCACGAAGAAGCAGCCGCCGGGCATGCCGCTCTCCTTCGGCCAGCGGCGCCAGCGCTCGAACAGGGCCCGAAGCCTCGGCTCTCCGCGGGGCGCGGCCAGGGCCGGGCGGATCACCACCTCGGTGAAGCGCGCGGCGGCGTGCTCCAGCACCTTGATCTGAAGACCCTCCTTGGAGCCGAAGTGGGCGAAGAGGCCGCTCTTCGAGAGGTCGAGGTCCTGGGCGAGCCGGCCGATGGTGAGCCCCTCCAGGCCCACGCGGCTGGCCAGGCCCGCCGCGTGCTCGAGGATGCCCTGCCGGGTGAGGTCGCCCCTGTGCATGCGCCCGCAGTAATAGAACGACCGTTCGTATCTGTCAAGGACCCCGAACGGCGGCCGTCCGGCGCCCTCCCCTCACCACCACCCGCGCTTCTTTCCCCGCCGGACCTCCTTGTGGATCGCCTTCCAGCGCCGCCGCTCGGCCGCGGCCGCCCCGGCGTCGCGGCGCTGGGCCTGGATCTCCGTCTCGCGCGCGAGCTTGCGGAGCCCCTCCAGGCGACCCGGGTCGAGCCTCCCCTCCCGGACCGCCGCCCGGACGGCGCAGCCGGGCTCGTCCTCGTGGCGGCAGTCGCGGAAGCGGCACGCCGCCGCGAGCGCCCCGACGTCGGGAAAGGCCGCGTCGAGGCCGGCGTCGTCCCACAGCGCGAGCTCGCGCATCCCCGGCCCGTCGATGAGCGCGCCGCCGCCGGGCAGGAGGAAGAGGCGCCGCGCGCCGGTGGTGTGGCGCCCGCGCCGGTCCCGGGCCCGCACCTCGGCGGTCCGCTGGGCGTCCTCCCCGAGGAGCGCGTTGACGAGCGTGGACTTCCCCACCCCGGACGAGCCCGCCAGGACGGCGGTCACTCCCGGTGCCAGCCGGGACCGCACGGCGTCGAGCCCCTGGCCCGTGCGCGCCGAGAGCGGCAGGACCTCCACGCCGGGCGCGGCCGCGGCGGCCGCCTCCACCCACGGCGCCGGGTCGACGATCAGGTCCACCTTGCTGAGGAGCACCACCGGGCGGATGCCGCCGGCGTGGACCGCGGCCAGGTAGCGCTCCAGCCGGCGGGGGCTGGCGTCGCCGTCGAGCCCCTGCACCACGAACGCCAGATCCACGTTGGCGGCCAGGACCTGCTCCGCCGTCTCCCGTCCCGCCGCCTTCCGCGAGAGCCAGGTGCGCCGCTCCAGAACGCGGCGCACCGCCGGCTCCGGGCGCCCGGGCGACAGCAGGACGAAGTCGCCCACCACCGGGGCGACCCCGGGACCCCGCAGGCGGGCGGGCACGGCGGCGAGCGACGCCCCGCCCTCGTGCCGGACCTCCACGCGTCCGCCGTGGTCGGCGACGACGCGGGCGGGCGCGAGCGCACCCTCGTCCGGCGAGAGCTGCGCGGAGAAGAACTCGTTCCAGCCGAGCGCGCGGAGCGACACGATCGACCCTAGCGGGCCCGCCGCACCGCCGCCAGGCCCCCCAGGAGGAAGAGCAGGTCCGGGGCCCAGGCGGCCAGCCACGGCGCCACCCGCCCGGAGAGGCCGAAGGCCCAGGCCATGCCCTGGACCGCCCAGACGAGCAGCGAGACGCCCACCGCCTCGAGCAGCGAGGCGGCCACGTGGCCCTTGCGGTTCCGCCGCAGCGCCAGCGCCACCGCCAGGAGCACCGCGGGTGCGGCCACCAGCGGGTAGGCGATCCGGTTGGCGCGCTCGAGCTCGAACCGCTCGGTGGCCAGGCCCAGGCGCCGCCGCGCCTCGATCTGCTGGCCCAGCGTGGCGAAGCGCAGGTCGGCCGGCCGGCCGGGCAGGAGCGAGAAGGCGCCCGGCGGCTCGTCGAAGCGGTACTGCCGGGACGGGCTCCGCTCGAACCGGACCGTCCCGTCGGCGAGGAAGGTGCGCTCCTCCACCTCCTCCAGCTCCCAGGCCTCTCCTTCCGCGGGCCGCATCCGGGCCGCGTCGATCCGCCGCGCGAGCCGGAAGCCCTTCTCCAGCTCGAGGACGGTCACGCGCTCGAAGCCGCCGCCGGGTGCCGCCCCGCGCAGGTGGTAGACGCGCCGCCCGTCCGCCCCGCGAAACCACCGCTTCGGCTCGTGGGCCGCCTGGAACCGGCGGCGGTCGCCCGCGCCGCCGAAGCGAACGGAGCCGAGCTCGTCGGCGCGCTGCGCCGCGCGGACGCCGACCACGTCGTGCAGGAAGACGATCCCGGCTCCGGCGGCCACCGCCACGCCCAGGATGGGCCCGGCCAGCCCCCAGGGGCCGATGCCCAGGGCCCGCATGGCCGTGTACTCCCTCGTCTGGCGGAGGGTGCTGGCGGCGATGCCGGCGCCGAGCAGCAGCGCGGCGGGAGCGACCTGGTAGGCCACCACCGCCGCCTTGTTGGCGTACAGCTCCAGCACGGCCGGGAGCCAGCCCTCGCCCCGGAAGGCGGGGGCGTTGTCCACGAAGTCCACCGCCAGGAAGATGGCCACCACGCCCGCCAGGGCCACGGCCGAGGCGGCGGCCGCGCGCCAGGCCACGTAGCGCGCCAGGATCACCGCACCGCCCCCGCCCCGCGGCGCGCCAGCAGCCCGAGCAGCACGAGCGCCAGCGTGCCGAGGACCGCCAGCGGCAGCTGCAGCGCGACGGCCGCGGGAAGCGCCCCGGCCACCGCCAGCACCTCGCCGCCGCGCAGGAGGAGGTAATGGGCCAGGACGCCGAACAGGGTGGCGCCCACCGCGAAGGCCCGGCCTCCGCGGCGCCAGGTGCCGAGAGGAACCGCCAGGAGCGCGACGGGGATCGTCGCCCGCGGCGCGGCGATCCTCCGCTGGAGCGCGGCGGCCGCGCGGCGCACCTCCTCGGGCCGGCGGCCGGGGGCCGGGCGCGCCCGCTCCCTCGCCTCGTCCAGGGTGAGCACGTTTCCGCGGCCCACGTTGGCACGGTCGGTGAGCACGCTGCCCAGCCCGATGGTGAGGGTGGCGCGCCGGAAGGTGGCGACCAGGTAGTCGGCGGAGGAGAGGTCCTCCCGGTGGACCTCCCCCGCGTCGAGCGCCAGGCGCATCTCCTGCCCCGTCCCGACCGGCTCGAGACGGCCGCCCGAGGCGAGGGCCAGGACCGGGGTCTCCGGGCTCGACCGGTCGTGGATGAGCACGTTCTCCCACTCTCCCCCCGAGACGCGCTCGGCGTAGAAGATGTAGCCGGGGATGCCGTCGAAGAACGTGCCCGCCCGGACGTCGCTGCGGACGTTCTTCTTCACGATCTCGTTCAGGCGCTCGCGGGCGGCGCCGAGCGTGACCGGCTCGAGCCAGAGCGCCGACCAGATCCCCAGCGCGCCCACCGCCAGGCCGAGCCCGAGCGGCACCCGGACCAGGCGGAGCGGCGAGACCCCGGCCGCCCCGAGCGCGATCACCTCCCGGTCCTCGGCCAGCCGGGCCACGCCCACCGTGGCGCCGAGCAGGAACGCGACGGGCAGCACGTACCCCACGAAGTGGGGCAGGAGCGCCAGCGTCACCGAGAGGACGTCGCCGGCGGAGACCCCCGAGCCGAAGAGCACCTCGGCGCGGGCGAAGACCTGCGTGGCGAGGAGGAGCTGCGTGAGGAACACGAGCCCCGCGGCGAACGGCAGCAGGATCTCGCGCGCCAGGTATCGGTCGAGCTGGGTCACCCTTCCCCGGCGAGCCTGGCCTGGAGCGCCGCGTCCTTCGCCTCGACCTCGCGCGCCATCCGGGCGCGCTGCTCGCGCACCTTGGCGGCCACGGCCGGGTCCACGCGGGCGACGATGCGGGCCGCCAGCAGCCCGGCGTTGCGCGCCCCCGCCTTGCCGATGGCGAGGGTGCCCACCGGCACCCCCGCCGGCATCTGGGCGGTGGAGAGGAGGGCGTCGAGGCCCTTCAGGTCGCTCGCGGCGAGCGGCACGCCCAGCACCGGGAGCTCGGTCTCGGCGGCGCAGACCCCCGCCAGGTGGGCCGCCGCCCCCGCGCCGCAGACGATCACCAGGATCCCCCGCCCGGCCGCCTCGCGGGCGAGCTGGCCGGTGCGCTCCGGGGTACGGTGCGCCGACGAGACGTGGACCTCGGAGGGGACTCCCATCTCGTCGAGCGCCTTTTTCGCCTCGGACATGACCTCCCAGTCCGAGTCCGATCCCATCAGGATGAGAACCTTCGGATCCATGCGCACCTCGCTCGTCAGGGCCTGCGGCCGATGTCCGTCCGGTGCTGGGCGCCCCGGAAGCGGATCCGCCCGACGGCCTGGTAGGCCCGCCGCGCCGCCTCCTCCAGCCCGTCCCCCAGCGCGCACACGGTCAGGATCCGCCCGCCGGAGGTCACGACCCGCCCGTCGGCGGCGCGGGCGGTCCCGGCGTGGAACACCTGCACGCCCTCGGGGAAGGGGCCGTCCGCCCCCTCGATGGCGTCGCCGGTGGTCGGCTTGCCGGGGTAGCCCTCGGCGGCCAGCACCACGCCGACCGCTGCGCGCGGATCGACCTCGAGGGTCACGCCCGACAGGTCGCCCCGGGCGGCCGCGAGCAGCACCGGGACGAGATCGCCGGCGAGACGCATCAGGACCGGCTGCGTCTCCGGGTCCCCGAACCGCGCGTTGA